>CAYGTH010000013.1:20118-37180 GCA_964352745.1 uncultured Bacteroidia bacterium | reverse complement strand
TGAGTAGAATATGACTGGCGATGTTGGTCAGGAAACCCTGGCCAGTTGCCGATAGGGTGTAGTCTGCATACCGATCGTGTAGATCGAGCACTTGTTGGGCCGCTTCGCTCAACTCACCGGTATGTGGGTGAAAAGCGGTACTGGCCAGATATGCGCTTAGCAAGCCGCCCAACAATAACAAGGCGGTAATGAGACTCAATTCCTTTTTCCAGAAAAACAAAGCACCAAGCTGAGTAGCAAAAGCCAATAGTAGCAATACGATTGGGAAATGCACGATCAGTGGATGTAGCGTAGGAAAATCGCCATACGATGCTTGTACGATTGCAGAATGCTCTTCCTTATGTTCCTGATCATGTAGGGCCTCCATTTCCATCGTATCTGAAGCTTGCACAGTACTGCCCTGCGCAGTTTCATGCTGTTTATCCTGATCATGTTCCTTTGGATCGTGGGCGTAGGATGGCTGGGCGTAGGCAATCATCATAATAGCCACAAGCAAAAGGTTGAATGATTTTTTCATAGTAGAATAGTTACAGATTGAGGGATTAAAGCGGGATGGATTATGATGAATAAGGTTTTTGCGCTTTGTAAAATGAAAAAGTGCCCAGCCAGGTATTTATATAGTTGGTTTCCTCCGTTCGTTGAAAACCAGCGTCGGCGATGAAATTTGGTAGCAAGCCTTTGACGTTGTCTCTTGTCGTTGTAAAGCCGTCAAGCAGTTGGACAAGCAGAAAGGCCAAACGCATACCGGCATGACGCGCTTCTCCCCAGTCTCCGATATGGAATTCCCCGCCAGATTTGAGCACCCGGTAAATTTCCCCGAGGACACCCTTCTTTTGAGGCATGTCTAATTGGTGAAAAACGAGGCAACTGACCACTTTGTCGAAATGGTCATTCGGGTATGGCAAGTCATTGCCATCATACAGATCCAGTTGAATATCCAGGTTTGCCTGCTTTACTTTTTTCAATGCCAATTCCCTGATATTGGGGTCGATATCCACTCCTGTAATAGTTGCTTCCGGCATTTGTTTTTTGAGCAAAATGCTTTGGCTGCCTGTGCCGAAACCAAAGTCCAGCACGGTTTCATCGGGTTTCAAAGCAAGCTGTTGTGCGAGCCGGCTGCGAAATTGCGATTCCGGCATAGTCAGCCGGATGACCCGGTCGTACCAATTGCTCAGGCTATTGTAGCCTAAAGCGGGGATGTATGATGGAGCATGATGACTTATAGACATGATTGATTCGCGCTTAGTGTTTTATTTCAGAAATTTCATGTTTAATTGTTTGACAATCGTTTTGGCATTGAAGTGATTGCGGTGTGATCGTTTGTCGAAGGGGACAATTTGATAAGAAATGTTGGGCTGCAATGATAGGGGATCGGTTCATCTATGGCTGCATTAGGCATTCCATTTTTTTCAAGCATTATTCGGTACAGTTAAGAAATTCGTCTATAAAACCCCAAACCTGAGCAGGTCTTTGCAGAAAAAGCTGGTGATCGGCATCCTTGAGTGATACGAATCCCGAGTTATCCAAAAATCCCGCGAATTGCGCTGCATTTGCGATTGGCGCAGCTTCATCTTTTTCACCATGTATAAACAAGACGCGCCTCTCTCTGAGGTCTTTCGCCATGTGATCCCAATCAGTGTTTAAGATTATCTCATTGAGTGTATGATAATAGCTTATCCAGGTATGTTTGCCTGCATCGTGAAAAACATCTTCTGTCAGGTTATCGGGTTTAAACCAATGGGTCATGTACAAGGGATGAAAGAAACAAACGAACTTATACCGCGAATCGACGCTGATGCCATCCCAAAGTGATATCCGTGAGAATTTTTGCTTGATTTCATCCTTGCCGCTATAAACCGGGAGTCCGATCAGGGCCGCACCCTGAAAAGATTCCGGATGCCTGGCCAATAGACCAAGGGACAAAATAGCTCCCAGCGAATGCCCAAGGACGAGGGTCTCTTTAGAATTAAAACCTTCTTGCTCGATGACTTTTTCCAGCGCGCTGATGTGCATATCGAGGTCATAAGGACCTTTGGGCTTGGGAGAATCTCCAAAGCCCAAAATATCGACCAATAGCAGCGTATGAGATTGGGAAAGATCTTTGATGCCTTTTTTCCAATAGTTCAGGGAACCTGTAAGCCCGTGAATCAAAATCATTTTCTTAGGCCCGGAGCCTGTTAATTCATAATTGAGGGTCATTTTTTCCGGATCGAATGGGGGCGCCAATACTCCATTTAAGTATCCGGCAAGGCCGATTCCCAGGAATATGAAAAGGATGGATGCAAAAATTATAGCCAGCATTTTCCGGTATTTCATTTGGATTTATTTTCACAAAGCTCTCTTGCTTCTTCGAGAATTTTCCCGATCCGCTGTTCCCGGATCCCGATGCTTTTGAGGTGCTCATCGCTTTCACACAATTTTTTGCACATCACGATCCCTTTATCTAGCAGGGATTGTTTTTCAGATTTACTGATCCCGCTCAGGCAGGTAATCGGGTGCAATCCGGACATATCAATGCGTTGTCTGAGACTCCCGGTTTCCGGATAATCCCAGCTCATCAGTTTAAGACCCATGCATTCGCCAAATTGAAGGGCGTCAATGGTGAGTTGCGTGTTGGTTACCACCCATCCCTGGTGAAATCGATTAGCGTGCTTCGGCATTTTTTTCCATTGAGTTGCTACGTCGTTGAATCGCGACAGGATATATAAAGGCACCTTTACATTGCATTTTCGGCCTCCCTGATTATGAAATTTGCATTCGATCATAAAATGTCGATCATCTTTTTGGGCTATTACGTCTACTTCATGTTGAACGCAGTGTCCCTCAACCACAATCCCCACTTGCACTTCATAGCCCTGAAAAGCCAGCAATTCGCCCACAAAGCGCTCAAAAGGATAACCCGTAGGACCGAGTTCCATAATGGCTTGTTTCAATTTATAGCGGCCTGCCAGGGGGCGGGATTTTTTCCGTAACAGCCGGAAGGCTTGTTTGTAAATCACGTGGGTTGAAATGCCGGAATACATGGTTTTTTCTATTTCATTAAGAATATCCCGAATGTCCGCTTGTCCGGCCCCGGCGCGTTCCAGCGAAAGGGCCAGCTTTTCCGGATTGAATACTGCTTGGTCGCCGGATCTCTTTCTGACCATGATTTGTTGCTGCTTTGTCATCAAAAACTCGTTAACAGGTGACTGATATCAATGTCGTTACTTTTATGATAAATCGAATTGCAGGTTACGACACGACCTGCGCCCGCTGCGAGAAGATTTGCATAGGCTCCATCGGCAAAAATGGGATGAACCCCGATACAAACCGGAGCTTGCATACCCAAGCGCTTCAGGTGCCCGATCGTTTCGATCATGGTGCGGGCGGTAGAAATGATATCATCTACCAAAACAGGCGTGTGCAGGGCGAAATCTGACAGTTCCGGAATCGAAACCTCTACCTGCCGGTCTCCGAGACGTATTTTTTCCAGCACCGTAAAAGGCGCTTCTGCTCGTTTTGCTACCTCCGCCACCCATTGTTCGCTTTCGCCATCGGGACCGATCAGGACAGGTTTTTCGACTTGGTCTTTAATCCAGGAGGCGATCACGTCAGCCGCATGTATTACGCTTGCAGGTATCGTATATATCTCTTCCAGCGAACTCCTTCGGTGCAGGTGAGGATCTATCGTAATGAGCGTATCGGCGAAGCCGGATACGAGTTCCGCAAAATAAGTCGAAGTAATGCCTTCACCAGGGTGAAACCGCTTGTCTTGCCGCATATATGCCAGGTAAGGGGCGATCAGGCAGGTGCAATTTGCCCCCAACTCTTTAGCGGTTTGCGACAGGAAAAACAAAGGTAAAAGCTTTTCATCAGGCCGGTCCAGGGTACAGACCATCACTACCTTTTTATCCTTTACTTCGGAATCAATCCGAATAAAGGATTCCCCGTCAGGAAATCGCCGGATCTCAGCTTTTCCGATTTCTGCGCCTGTGTGCGCAGCGAGTTTTTGCACGAGCAGTTCATTACCCGGTAATGCGAATAGTATCTTTTCCATTAAATGCGTTGTAACAAGACAATGCGTATGATAATCCCCCCTGTGAGCCGGCATGCAAGGTGTAGAGAGTTTGTCCTTTCTCTACCCGTTTGCCTAGCGGTGCTTCAAACCATATCCCCGCTTTCTTATCCAAAGGCGCTCCGGCCAGCTTGGCCAGTTTTGCCAGCATCCGATTGTCGATTCCACAGATGAGGCCTGCTTTTTCCGCCCGAATTTCTTGTTTAAATGGCGCGAGCGAGGGTTCGGTAAAACCACCTTGTGCCCGGCAAATGCGCATGAATTTCTCCAGTGCTTTTCCTGAAGAAAGCATATTTTCCGCCATCGCTATTCCTGAATTTGGCGCTGCCATTCCCGTCAATTCCAACAGGTTACCCGCAATAAGCACAGCTCTTTGACGCAGATCTTGAGGAGCATTGTTTTCCATTCGCAATACGCTGAGTACATCGATGGCCTCCAGCATAGGGCCAATGCCCCGGCCAACGGGTTGAGAACCATCTGTTACCAATACTTGCACCCGCAGGTCGATGGCTTTGCCAACCTCGGTGAATAAGTAGCCAAGACGTTGTGCGTCCTGATGACTTCTGACCTTAGCTGTAGGGCCTACCGGAATGTCGATAACTACGTGTGTGGAACCTGATGCCGCTTTTTTGGAAAGCACAGACGCAACCATCTGACCCTCACTGTCAAGATCCAAGGCTTTTTCAGTACGTATCAAAATGTCATCAGCCGGGCTCAAACGGGCGGTCCCTCCCCACACTATGCAGCCGCCTTCTCGCTCAACCACCTTGCGGATTTGTTGTGAATTAAGTGTAACCGGCGTCATCACCTCCATCGTATCTGCTGTTCCTGCGGGTGAAGTGATCGCTCGCGACGAGGTTTTGGCAATGTTGAGCCCAGCCGCTGCGACAATCGCCACGATGATCGGCGTAGTGCGGTTTCCCGGCAGACCGCCCACACAATGCTTGTCGGCCATCATGCCCGTATACCATTCTAATTGGGTGCCGCTACGGATCATTGCCTGCGACAAGGCGGTGATTTCCTCAACGCTGAGGTTTTGACCTGCACATGCGGTGATGAAGGCAGCAAGATGCACATTAGAATAATTGCCGGCCACAATATCATCAACAATAGATCTTAACTGAGACTCGCTGAGCGAATGACCATATATCTTAGATCGCACATAGCTGAGTGATGGGATCGGGGACAAGTGGCTTACTTGTACAAAATCCCCGTTTTTCACCTGCAATGCTAACCGGGCGCTATTAGAGAGGCCCAATTCGCCTGCTTCAAGCAGGTGATTGTCCGTAAACACCTGCAAGCTCGCTACAATGGATTGCTCGCCCGAGGAGAGTCGCAAACGGGTAAGCGCCTCAAACCCTTCTGAAATACAAATGTGGCAATCACTGCGCATGAAAACGACATGTTCGTGCTGCGTTTCAATGCCCAGGTGCCGATAGCTGAGTATGTTGGAGGAGTGCGTCATGCTTTACTTTGATTTACATCGTTTTTTATATCACACATCTTTGCGAATCGCTTCCGAAGGATCGAATGACAATGCCCGCACAGCCGGATAAAAAGATCCCAATACGGCTGTGATCATCACTGCGACAGTAATAATCACATAGACCCGGAATTCCAGCCCGGGATGTACCACTTCCTGAAATCCCCAACCGGATAAACCTTCCGAGAACAGGCTTAAATTAATGCCCGTATAGTGCGCGAGCTTAACGGTCAGAAATCCGAACAGCATGCCTCCCACACCGCCCGCGAGCGAAAGCATCAAAGTCTCCAATACGATCATCAGGAAGATTTTTACCTTATTCATCCCTACGGCCATAAGGATACCCAACTCCTTAAAGCGCTCCAGAACTGCCATGAGCATGGTATTGACGATGCCGAATGCCAGGACCAATAAAACGATGACTGTAACGATGATGTCCATCTGAAAAATCATATCTGAGACCATCGCCATATCGGGCGCGGCAGTTTGCCAGTCTTCGACTGCCAGGTCGCTGCCTTCAAGCCGGATTTGCAAACGGCTGAGATAGGACCTCAGGGTCTTCGGTTCCTCAAGCTTTACGACAATTTCATTTGTTTCCGCCTGCATACCTGCCAACCGGTTCAGGTCTTCGAGGCGGACAAAAACCATCGTTTCTTCCTCGCGCACCTGCATGGCAGTAAAGGTACCGGCGACCCGAAAGGTGGTAGAAACGAGGTCCGAAACAGGGTTTTCAAAAGTCAGGATCACCTTTTTTCCAAGATCCACTTTGAGTTTCCGAGCCAGTTTTTCACCGATGATGATCGGATTGCGCTTGTTGATGTCGAGATATTCACCGCGTGCCAGGCGCGTTTTCAACAGGGTCGTCCTCTCCTCCTCTGCGGGCATCACGCCCCGAATCTGAACAAAGGAAGAATTACCTGCAGAAGCAATCATCCCTGCTGTCAGGAGCCTTGCCGAGGCTGCCTTAACCTCCGGATCCTGGTGAATCGATTCGAGGATCTGCATCCCCTCTGGGATCGTGTTACCCAACTCCTGGCGTTTCTTAAAGGCTTGGGAATGGACCTCCAGGTGGCCGTATTTGTATTCGATGCCTTCGCGCAGGGATTCGGCATGCAAACTGTCCGAAATGGCAAGGATAAACACCGTCGCCCAAATACCGATAACCAAGGAGAGAATCACTACCCAGCTTCGGGTCGGGTTGCGCCAGATGTTACGCCAGGCTATTTTAAATAGCATCCACATAATTTCTATGTTTTAGGGCTTATCACTTCCAGTAACCGGATTTTATATAAGGGATAGGCAGACAAGAGGACGGATACCAACAATATGATCAGGGTATGCAAGCTGAAGATGGAAAAATCCACCACCGCCGGCATGACCGGGTCGATGCCAAAAGACTCCCAGCCGGCAGCGGCCCGGCCCTTGAAAGTGATGGGATGATCTGTCAGATACCGAACGACAGGATAACTCGCCGCAAAACCCAGTATGGCACCGATAATCGCTAAGAAGGCAGATTCCAGCAAGACTACGCCACTCATTTTTACTTTCCGCATTCCGATGGCGAGAAGCACTCTGAATTCGTTCAACCGTTCATGGGTCATCATGATGATCGTACCCAATATGCTGAAACTGATCAGTATATACAGCATACCCAGCACGATGATGCGCATCGCATCGACCAGTCCCAGCGATTGGGTAACCATCGGCATCATTTTTTGCCAGGGCTGGATAGCCAATCCACCGGATATTATGCTTTTCAGTTGACTTGTGATATTTGCTTGCTGAGCCGGATCCTGCAAAAATACCGGCATGGAGGTAATCCGGTCATACACGTCGTAGAACAGTTGTGCGTCTGTGAGCGATAAAAACACCAGGTTGTTGTCCAGATCGGGAGATCCCATGCGAATGATCCCGCAGATATGATATTTGCCTGCCGCGCTGGCCCCATGATATCCTTCGCCCAGCATAACTAAGGTATCGCCCGGCTGGATATCGAGGTATTCTGCGAGACCTTTACCGATGATGGCGTCGCCGGGATTGCCGTGAAAATAGTCGCCGGACTGCACTTTTTCAGCCAGGTGAGTAATGCGCTTCTCCCGCTCCGGTTGAATCCCGACGACCAGCACCCCCCGAGTTAGATTATCGATGGAGCCCAGGGCGTATGATTCCAGGCGTTGGGTATATCCCTTGACTTCCGGGAGGCTGTCCAGGACAGCGACCAGTTCCTCCGGGGAGGCGAAGGTATTGTTCAGGGATTTGTCTTCCCAAAAATCCTGTTGCTGAATCTGAACATGTCCGCTGTATATGCCCACCATGCTATCGGTCATCTGCTTGTTCACGCCGACCAGCAAGGCATCCATCGTATTGGCAAAGACGATAGCAAACAGGACCGACGCTACCGCAATCAGGGTACGTCGTCTGTTGCGCCAGAGGTTTCGCCATGCCAGGGTTCGGATCATTTCAGCGTATTTTTTTCATGTTTTGCTGAGAAAAAAAATCATCAGGTATCGGTTGATTGAAGGTCAATGCCTGATAAGTCAATACCGTTCGGTTGTCAGGTTCATCGGCGGGGATGATTTCCAGGCGGGCTGTGACCATCCGCCCGCCCATGATTTTAATATCCGATCCCAAAACGGTATTGAACAATTCGCTGTCTTCGTCGTAATACTCGGTTTTGAGAAAAAGCAGTTCCTCCTTGTCTACCCAGGTGATGATCCTGCCCCAGACAACCGCGGATTCTGGTCTGGGGATCATTTCGATCTTATAGGTCAGCCTGCCGTCAATGAGCTCTTCGCCAAGCAGTTTTTGGCTGTAGTCTTCGACCAGCGAAGACATTTTGACGAGATCATCATTGCTGAAATCCGAGCCCATCCAGGCCTGAGCCATGGCCGAGGGCGGCAGTTTGATGTTGCGCTCAATACGCGGAACCCAATTCCAGAATTCTTTCTGTCGTTTGAGAAAAACGGTGCCTTTGTCTCGCGCCGGAGTGGTGATTAGTATCAGGAGATAATCGCTTCCCTGGGTCCATACTTTCAGGCCCATCTCCCGGGTCCAGTTGGGCCGGATGACTGACAAATGAACACTGCTCTCGCTCGTGTTTCCTATTCGCTTTTTGTCGGCTTTATCGACGATTTCGCGCGCATTTTGCCCCGGCAGTGAATAATGAAACACTATCAACCCTACAATAACCATGGCTATTTTGATCCGGTGTTCTTTCATGATTTCTGCATTTTCGGAATAGTAAACTCAAGTATATGCATAGGATACGCCACCAGGATAACAAGCACATAACTCAACAGTCCCAGGATCAATACCGTTACGTAACCATATAAAACAGATACCACGATCGCGAATACGGAAGCCGCGACGCCCGCCAAGCTCGCTATCCCCAATAAGGTGGGGATAGCATTTTCCCCTTGCGTATTTGCAGTGATTTTGAGCAGGGTCGGAAAAGGGATTCCGATGAAAAAGGAAGGGAGCAGGAGGATAAGTGCAATTCCTGCTTCCGACAACCGACTACCCATAAGCGGAAGCAGCACAAAAATCGTCAATAAACTTACGGCCACGATGCCTGCTGCAAAGATCATAAGCTTTTGTGTCAAGCCTGTTTTAAAACTTTGGGTCAACAGACTGCCCAGGCCATTGCCTAATAGAAAGGTAAACAGCAGCAGAGAAAAGGAATGCGACGGACTGGCAAGTTTCAGGTTCAGGATTTGGAATAAGTACCCTTGCACGAAAAAATATCCCAGGCCAAGCAGAAATACGATGCCTGCCAGATAGACAAATTGCGACCGTACCTCCGGTTGTTCATGCGCCGGACCCCACGACAGATGCCAGCCTTTGATCATCCTGAAAATAAACCAGGTCGCAATCGCAATCGCCAGCACAACGAGAATCAGCAGAGAATCGGGGATTCCCTGGCTGTAATTGAAAAAGTAGGGGCTGTCGTCAAAGACAGGTGCCAGGTTGATCATCGATGCATTCCACAATTGATCATACGTATATTGGCCTGTTGAAATGCCATAGAGGATCTCGTCAAACATATACCAGGAGTAATTAACATTCTCTACAAGCGTGTCGGCGTTGTTTTGGGGGACGAATGGGAAATAAAACACATCATCATCCCATCCGATATTGTGGGCGGCACCGTGCAGTTGCCACACTTTCTGCGGTTCGAATGGCTGCTTTTTGATGACCAAAACCGGATTCATCCCGTTGGAAATCACGTAAATACGTTTCATCGCTTCGGTTGTCGATACCCCGCTGCTGTTTTGCAATTCTAGGTAGTTGGATAACATTCGGTAGACTTCCTCCCGGCCATGCATGGTGAAAATAACAGCCCCGTCGGCAGTCAGCCCATCGAGATAATCTGAAAGCGCCTCTACGGTAAACAAATAGTTTTCCGTGAGTCCAAAAAAATCCGCGCCTCTTCCGCCTTTGGTAACAGGAATCGTCAATAGAATCACATCGTATTTCCCCTTGTTGTTGCGCACAAAGTTCCGCCCTTCGTTGACATGAACTTTGATATTGTCTTTATCGACAAAGGTTGGGCGGTTATACTCCTCCATTAAGGCCACAAAGGAAGGATTGACCTCTACTGCTTCGATAAAATGATAACCGGCATAGTATGCAGCTGCAATATCCACGCCGCCACCGGGGCCGATGATCAGGGCAGTATCCTTCGCTTCTTTGTTCAAAAAACTCATCGCAAACATCGGCGGAAAACCGCTCAGTTTCTGCACGAGTTTCTTCGGATCCTGGCGCAGTTCATCGATGTCAACCACATTCGTGCCCGCCGCCCCATCGACAAACATTACCCGCGAACCAGATCCATCCGGGTATTGCAATTTCACCAGGTCAGTTTTCCCAAAAGCATTCCAGCGACTTTCGATGATTTCACTTTCGACAGCAGGGTTATTCAACAGCCTGAGCATATCTTTTGACGGGTCTTCGGCAATGGGAATGTCCCAGTTTAACTGGTTCATGATCAAACCTGTCAGGGGAATCAACACGATAAACCCGGCCAGGAAAATCCGGTAATACTTGTGTTTATGAACAATGGCCTGTATGATGAATGTCAGCAATAAAAGAAGCACGGCGATCGCTACCATCATGCCCAGGCTGAGCGTGTTCAGCAAGTAAACGGAGAGCAGCGCCCCGGTAGCGGCACCCGCCAGATCCGTCGCGTATAGTAGTGCGGCCTTTTCCTTATGGGTTTGAAACAATTGAGCCTGGACGATGCCGATAGCAATAAAAGGCACAATCGCCAAGGCAATGAATGCCAGCAGGCTTATTGCAGAGGATGAAAAAAAGGCGGACGCCGGAATCAGTAAGGCAAGCAAGTAACTTGCGAGCATACTCAGGGGCAGAAACCCATACCAGCGATTGGGGTATGGGTCGATCTTGTCTAAATACCGCGCATAAATCAGGTTACCAATCCCAAGACCTAAAATGGAAAAGGCGATAATGATCAGGACAAAATGATAGTTCAGCATATAAGAGAACAGGCGCGAGAGGCTGATCTCAAACAGGATCGTTGAACAGGTTAGCAGAAAAATTATGCTAAAACTGGAAATCAACCGGTTATTTTTGGACTTAGGCATGGCTATCGTGATAGTGCATTAAGGCGTATTTCATTGCTTACCAACAGAAATGCTGAAATTGTAAATACCGGCAATGCAGGCGCCAACCAGCCAGCCAATAACGAATGTTTCTATGATTCCTAACAAGGCTTCCCAATAGGGGATGTCCATTCGGATGATCGGGCGCACATCAATTCCATGTACCAGGCTGTTGAAAAACTGAATGGAACCTTCATGACCCACCGTTGACATGACCAGGATGCATCCCAGGTAAAGCAGGACGCCTGTTGCACCCGTTGCCAGGCCGAATTTTCTAATGTTGATGCCGTTCATGAGATTCTGTTTGAGAGGAGTTCGTATCCTCGTTCGCGTTATGCCCACCGTGTCCACCGTGTCCGCCATGCGGCATGAGCAAGTGGCAGGCAAACATGGCGAGGATGAAAATCAGTAGGGTATAATTGCTGCTTAACCCCAGCGCTGGCCCCATAAAAATGAGCAACAGCGGCACAGTGCATCCGATGAGCATCCAGAACAGGTGATTGCGTTTCATGAGAGTGTTCAGATTTAGGCTAATTGAATATAGATCTATCGTCGAACTTCATACTTTTTCCGCTTCGTAAGGGAGTCTCTCGATTACTTTCTGCAGTTTGCCACGGATTATACTCGCCACTCCTGTCAGTCCTTCATTGGATATGGCGCTCATCGATGCTATTGGATCTACCGCAGCCACCTCAACTTCTCCATTTTCCAATTGCTGAACAATCACGTTGCAGGGCAGCATCGTGCCGACTTTGTCTTCGGCCTGCAAGGCCGCATACGCAAAAGCCGGAGCGCAGGCACCCAGAATTATATAAGGTCTGAAATCGACTGATAGCTTTTTTTTGAGGGTTGCTTGCACGTCTATTTCGGTCAGAATGCCAAATCCTTTGGCTTGTAGTGCTTCCCTGACCTGTTCGAGGGTCATATCAAAATCTTGTCTGAGAATTTTACTGAAATAATAGCTCATGTTTGTTGGGTTGAGGCAGCCGCCCATTCGGGTCGAAGGGGTGGTCGCTGCCCGGTATTAAAAAAATTACTGGTATGGCAGCTTTTACCGCTCATCTTCTTCCAGCGCCGCCTTCATTTCTTCGTATTCGTATTCGGAAATTTTGCCTTGCACCAATCTGCGTTTGAGCACCTCGAGGGCATCATCTTCATGCTGTTTCCAGGGAAGGGAAGCCTTGTTTCCTAAGGTGAAGTACCAGACTGCCGCCGCGACGATTACCAGGAGAACAATCCATGTATACATCATGACTAATTATTTTTAATGGTGCGCATCATGGTCGCCCTGTCCTTCGTCGCCGTCATCGCCTCCCCCCTGCATCATGCCCTTATCTCCCATCATCTGCATGCAGGATTGCATGCATTCTGTGCTCATCATGCCTTGCTCATGCATCATTTTCATCATATCGCCCATCATTTGCCCGTCTTTCATCATCTCACTCATGGTGGCATTCATCATGTCATGGTCGCCTTTTATCATCATCATAGCATGCTCGTCCCCCATCATTTTGCCCATAAATTCTGTCATCAATCCATGATCACTCACGATGGTCTCGAATATTTGCTCTTTCGAGTCCTGGTTGGACAAAAGCGTTTTCACATTGGCTTGCTGACCACAACTCATCCAAAGGAGCGCAGTGCCCGCCAGTAAAAGCAATCCTGTTTTTTTCATGATATTTTCATTTTTTGAACTGTTATTAAATAAGAATATTTCTTATCGAACAGATCGGTAAAGAACCGAGGGGGAAGCCGGTCAGGCTCCCCCAGGGTCGCCTTCATCTATTGATCAAGAAGCTGTTTATTATAGGGTTAGGTGCCCCTGTGCGGAAAATATCGCCGGCCGTATACCCAGGGATTCATTTGTGTGTTTGATAGATGACCCGCCCAGGTGTTCCAATCCCGTCAATGCCCGAATTGCATCGATGTTTTCGGGGATGACGATTGCCTGATTGTCCACCAGATATGCGTAATGCAACTCATCTCCTTCCACTTTTAACATATCTCGCCACAGCGCGACTTCATACATATCACCGTGCGGGCGTCCCAGATCCAGCATGGCTTCCTTGACCGCATTATTGGCTGACAGTCCCGATTCATACTCCAGGAACAGGATGCGTGAGGAAGTGGCAAATGCTTCCAGTACTTCTTCCTTGCTTGCCTCACGGGTAAGTTTCACGTACCAATAGTGCAGGTGGCTTAAGGTCTCCGGAACCTTTACGGCAACAGTAACGACGTCGAGATTGGGGTCCACGCTTCTGGCGTCCGGACCCTGATGACTGGGGATTTCTTTTTCCGGAACCAGCGTATTCATGATGCCGTTGAGGTGGCTTTCCCAGGGATCGGTCGCTCTTCTGAGCAAGGTGCCCCGGGCCTGGGCCAGCAATCCGGCTCGTTTCAATGCTGTCAGCGTCCGGACAATCGAGGTTGTATTGCAGGAAACCACCCGCGTCGCCTGACGCTTGAAAGCAGACTCGTAATTGGATTCTGCAACGAAAGAATGACCGGTCGATTCATGCAGCTCACCTCCCTGAACAATGTATTTTTTCCCAGCGCCCCGATAGATTTTTGCGTTTTTGGCGCCAAATCTTTTGGGCGCGCAATCCACAATGATATCGACCTGCTGGATCAGATGCTCCAGCATCCCATTGATTTGCAGACCTGCATCTTGCATCGACTCCTTACTTCTCAAATCATAGGCATACAAGGGTATGTCTTTTTGTTGCGCCATCCGGATTCTCCAATCCGCAGCAACGTCGCATACCCCTACCAGTTCCATATCATCCTGTAGGTTCACTGCATCCGCTACTCTTTTGCCAATCACTCCGTATCCGTTGATTCCTACTTTTACTTTTTTCATTTTGTTAGCTATATCGATTTTCCCAATGGGTGTTTATTTCACTTCTTCCAGTTTCTCCTTCAGGGCTTCGTATTCATCGGTGTCGATCTCTCCTTGGGCCAATCGACGTTTCAGTATTTCCAGCGAGGAATCTTTTTGCCGGTTTTCGCCAGGGATGGGGAAAGGGGTCATGAAAATCCAGATCAGGAATCCAACCCAAAGCAGCCACCATACCAGGTGCATGCCGAAAAAGTGATATCCGTAATACATAATAGACGTTGATTAGAATTGTGATTGATTTTATTCGAATACTTCACGGATTTCTCCGCAAGTCAACATGTTGTCTCCGAAATAGGGATTTCGGATTTCCTTGGCATCAGAAAGCCAGAAGGCTCCCCGATCTTCAAAAGCCATCGGACAATAGTCCGTAAAGATTTTATCTTGCGTCTCCAGGCCAAAACTTTTGATGCTGCAATACAAAGCCTCGGAAATATGACTAAAATGAACCCGTTTTTCGCGTAAACTGCCCTTGTCAAGGAGCTGGGAAAGGCTGTGTTTCAGGACCGATTTGTGATTTTCAGCGGCGACCAGGCCTTCTCCTGTCAACTTAGACGCTTCGAGTTTCGCCACCGCCTTTTCCATACCACGGGAAAGGTCGTTGACAGAATCCATGTCAGAAGCGACAAAGGCATTTTTGAGGCTGAGGTATGCTTGAAATACGGCTTGTAGCTGAGCTATGAAAGCGGGCGGCGTATCATACCGTTCGTCCAGAATCACCAGATTCTTATGACTCAAATCTTCGCGAACGGCATGTGAAGCATCTTGATGAGCAGCCTGCTGATCTGATCCGCAACTCGCTATCAGTAGCCACAGCGCGACCAGGTAAAGCCATTTTTTGCTAAATCGTTTCATATTGTTTTGATGGAGGTGCGATTGTACTGTGAAAACTATTTTGGGGAATTTCCTTCAGGCGAGACCTATTTCCTGACATAGGTAAACATCCTGGACTGAGTGAAGCAATTTTACTCCGGCTTCAAAGGGTTGCTGAAACGCTTTTCGGCCCATGATCAGCCCCATGCCGCCCGCCCGTTTATTGATTACTGCGGTGCGCACGGCTGCTGCGAAATCATCATCGCCTCCTGCCGGTCCACCTGAATTGATCAGGCCTGCTCTTCCCATATAACAGTTAGCTACCTGGTATCGGGTCAGATCGATCGGATGAGAGGAACTCAACTCCTTATACATTCCCGGATGTGTTTTGCCGAAGTCCAGCGTCGTAAAACCGCCATTTACATCTGGTAATTTCTGCTTGATCAGATCTGCTCCCAGGCTGACTCCCAGATGATTGGCCTGGCCGGTGATGTCCGCGGCAGTATGAAAATCTTCTGATTCGGTTTTGAACGCGGGGTTTCGTACATAACACCACAAAATCGTCGCCATCCCCAGTGTGTGCGCTTCTTCAAAAGCAGCACTAACTTCCAGGATTTGGCGGTTGGATTGGGCAGAACCGAAATAGATAGTTGCCCCGACCGCCGTTGCACCGAGGTTCCAGGCTTGCCTGACAGAGTCAAACATGATCTGATCATGTTTATTGGGATAGGTCAATAGTTCATTGTGGTTGAGCTTGACTACAAAAGGAATTTTATGCGCATATTTTCGGGAGACCATTCCCAGCACACCGAAGCTCGTCGCAACGGCATTGCAACCGCCCTCCACTGCCAATTCCATAATCGCCTCGGGATCAAAGTATATCGGATTAGGCGCAAAAGAAGCACCCGCTGTATGCTCGATCCCCTGGTCCACAGGTAAAATTGAAAGGTATCCGGTGCGGGCCAATCTTCCCGTTCCCCACAATAATCCCAGGCTTTTTAATACCTGTGGATTTCGATCGGATTGCGCAAAGACGCGATCGATAAAATCCGGGCCGGGTGGGTGTAGCGAAGATTGTGGTATCTTCTCCGACCGGTACTCCAGCAGCGTCTCTGCTTCTTCGCCTAACAGGGTGATGATTGAATCCAGTTTCATGATTGTGAATGATTGTAAATACTGTTTTTATTTACGGCTATTCCTATCGATTGATTAGTATAATTTGAGATAACAATCATATAATTTTGCAATCATAAGTAATTGATGATCAATATTTTGAGACAAAAAACAGGTGATGATTCATTCTTTTTCTTTTTGAAGCACCGACTCTGTAATTCGGATGGAAAGTCGCTGCTCGTTTTCTGCAAGAAAGGGAAGTCTGATTTCCGGGGGAAGATTCAGAAAAAATTCCAAATCCAGAAAACAGGCTATTTCCCCTTCATCCGAAAAATGTTCCAGGACTCCCGAACCGGGCAATTGAATCGCATGTTTACCGACAGTAAGCGTACCCCTAACATCAAATTTGAGCGTAGGATGTTCGTGGGTATCGATGAATTCCATTCCTAATTTCCCCTGGTAGCTGGCTTCTTGATTCGACGCCTCTGAAAAATAACCTTGCAAGGAATCTATACGCGTTCGCAGACTCGAAGGGGACAAACGCATGTCGACCGTTGCGGTTTCATAATCCAGGTGAATGATTAAGTCATTACTGGTTGCCACTGTAGTTTGCCCGTCGAAGACGCCGATGAGTGCTATACGCCCTTTGGTCGTTCCATAATAATTGGATTGCGCCTGAACTTCCTGCACGGCAAAGATTATCGCGATCCACAGTAGCAACTGAAGAACAATCGGATTTATCACTTGATCAGGAACAGGAAAGTTCATGGTAGCGCTCTTTTTCAATTGGCGGTCTTCAAAAATTCAGAAATCTTCACGGCTTCATCCTGGGTCAGGTTTGCGCGCACGCGCATGTGGAGTACGGCAACATCCCATTCCGCATCACTGAAGGTTTCGGGGGAGGGTGCGTTGTGGCACCGGATACAATTCTCACCCCATAATTGCACACCGCTTTTGCTGGCGGTCAGTTCTTTGCTAGCCGAACAGCTTTGAAAAAGACTGAAGGCAAGCAGGCCTGCTGATAACAGTATCGAGATGATCCATTTTGATTGCATAATTGTAAGGGTTAAAACGTGAGAATT
>CAYGTH010000013.1:0-20108 GCA_964352745.1 uncultured Bacteroidia bacterium | reverse complement strand
ATTAAAAACCTATCGCCCAATGAAATAAGATCATGCTTCCGCCGAAGGGTTCTTCGTCATGTTCGTCTGGGTCAGGTTCGATATGACCATCCTCGACATTCAATATGTTATTTTGATAGGTTAGCTTAAAGACGGTACGCCAGTCGAGCCAGTAGTTAAGCGTGACTGCCCATTGGGATTGATCGGTTTCCCAAAGCGCACCTTCTGGTCCTTTGAAAGCAGAATAACGGGCAGCGATTTCCAGGTTTCGGATGACTTTATTATTCACCAGTGCCGGCCGGAGAGATACCTGGGCGAAATACGCCTTGCTTTTATTATCGAAGGTGTAAGTCTCCAGACCGGTCGTATCTTCGGCATGCGCGTAATTGGCATCGTCGATATTGATCCAATTAGCCTGCGCTTTTACATCAACGACACTGCTCATGAAGCTGAGATTTTTGGTAAACGAGAGGTCCGCGGCAAACAAGCGGGCTGCTACGTCTTCGTAGGTGGTTTCCTTTTCTGCTATTTTGCCAATCTGTCCGGATACCCCGAGTTCCAGCATGGAGTTGGAAAAGGGAAAAACACCAATCCGGCCACCGATTGCCTTATTCTTATTAATGTCAACAATCTTTCCGTATTCCAGTTTTCCCGCATCGTCCTCATGTTCCAAACCGTCATTGAGAGAAGGACCGTTGATTAGGTACAGTGAGTAATTGAATTTAAAAGGCCCAGCTATCCCCCCTCGCAGTTCCGCGCCGATATCGGTCCCGGGAAGATTACCATCATGGCCGTATCCCAGGGGCGCAGTGGGGAAGCGATTGATCCAGGCCGGGTGCATCCGTTCGGTAAAGATTCCAAAAGGGACAAAGATCTTGCCAAGGCGCACCGTGGTATAGGGAGAGAGGATGTAGGACATATTTGCGTATTCAAGACCGACCTCAAACTCGTCACCATCAAAGCCCATCTCGAGTTCTCCCTCGAACAACAGCCGGTCTGACTGCTGATAAATCAAAATCGGATTGAAGTTTCCCCCAACGAAGGAGAGTTCTTCATCGCTGGATTCCAGTCCGGCGTGGGCATACCCTCTTAGCAGGAATCTGCTTTTCCCGGGTTTGACATAGTCAGTTTTTTGCATCAAGTCTTCCAGTTTTGCAGAATCGATAGCTCCGGGCGTTTGCTGAACCTGAGCATGCAGCATTATGCTTCCGCTCAGCATTAAAATCCATAGGGTAATAATTTGTTTTTTCATAAGACAGGTGGTTAATATTCCATGATTTCATTTTTACTTACCTATGTCTCGAATAAAATTCACCAGTTGCCAACGCTGGGTTTCGGAAAAAACCTGTTTATAAGCTGCCATCGGAGGTCTACCCTCGGTCATTTTCCAGAAGATCGCGCCATCGGATTGTTCCTGTACAGATTTATGCGCAAGATTGGTGGGCCGGGGGTTCAGGCTCATGCCGGCAATTCCGTCTCCTTTACCTTTTTTGCCGTGGCAGGGAGTGCAGAATTGTTGGTATAACTTTTTCCCTTCCTCTATGGCAGCAACATTTCCCTGAAGCGGATTTTTCAGCTGATCTGCAGTGGCCGGCGCTTTCCAGTCGCCGGGAGGTAATACAACCATACCTCCATTGAGAAAGCTTAGCAGGGAGGCTGCGATAATCATTAAGATTATTACGGTGATTGCTTGAGATAAACGTTTCATTTTTCCTTCATTTAAGATTTTAAGCCAGAAATGGAATCTGGCAGTATTTAATGTTTAACCATTAATTGGGTGGCAAGTCGTAGGCTCATAACTGATTTAAATCAGTTATGAGATGGTTCAAAAACGAATACAATTGTGAGGGGAAGTCTAATTTTAGAATCGGGACAAATAATCAATATCTCAACAAGCGAATGAAAAAACGCAGGGGTCAAAAAACCCTAGATTTCACATGGCCGTTTATTGCCAAATAATATTTTTAGCTCCCTGCGTCCTTAAATAGATTTAATCTAATTCTCCAATAAGTTCGCATATTTAAGGGGTTTATAAGTCATATAATTTGGGATAATAGTCATATGATTTTAAGGGGGATTAGCACCTGCCGGGCTATCGTGATGATGAGGATGATTATTTCCCACCTTCGAGATCGATACTCTGTTTTCGCCCAGATGTTTATTGAAGGTTGATACAGACATACCTGTCACCGATTTAAACTGTCGGGAAATATGTTGAAGACTGCTATACCCTAGCTTGTCTCCGATTTCTTTTAAGGAAAGTTCTCCATAACTGAGCAGTTCTTTAACCCGCTCAACCTTTTGGAGAATCCCATATTTTTCGATTGTTATGCCTTCGTGCTTCGAAAAAATCTTGGTGAGCGCAGAATAGCTCATCCCGGTTTTTTCCGCCAAGTACGCAGAGTTCTTGACGGGAGGAATATGTTCCTGATAATGCACTAGGTCAATGATAGCAGATTTGATTCGGTTGACCACCTGCTGTTCCCGATCGATAAGGAGCTCAAATCCTTTTTCCTCCAAAGCCTGCACAATTATTTCCTCACTCCAGTTTTCATCAATTCTGACACGGGCAAATCCTAACTGCACTTCCAGTACTTCAGCAGTATGATGGCTGAGAATTTCACGAACACTTTCTATGCATCTTGGACAGACAACGTGTTTGATGTATAAAATTTTTTCTTTCATGATCGTAGTGAGTTAAAGTTGTATTACTATCAGTCTTGATCGTTTGGGACGGTATTCAGAATTTCAGGAGTTGCAGGGATGGGGAGAACCCCACCCTGCAGATCCCCTGACTATTAGGGAAAGTGTAAGACAATTGTTTCTTTACACGGAGCCTGTTTCATATCGGTTTGATTCGCAAGTCAGATGCAATCTTCGTTATTCGATTACCGCCTTTGTAGAACCACAGCTTAGCATGCCAGCGCCAAAGTAGGGGTTACGGATTTCCTTGTTAGCACTAAGCCAGGAGGCCCCGGCATTGCCATTAGCCATCGGACAATATTGCTGATAGACAGGAATCTCGCCTATTCCAAAACTTTTAACGCTTTGGAATAGGGCATCGCTGAAAATTGCCAGGGCTTCCCGTTGTTGGGGTAATTCAGAAGAAGCATCGATTGCTTCGAGTTGGTTGCTAAGGATACCCAATTGCTCCATCCAGTCCACATGTCCCTGACCTTGCAGGAGTTTCATATCAACGCTTTCCAGCTTGCCCTTTACCTCTTTTGCAGCGCTTTGGACTTGTGTTGGGTTGGATAAGACGAAGGCAGCATTCATGGTCTGGGCAGCATCGAATACGTCTTTCAACTGCTCTTGAAAGACGAGTGGGACTTCATCTTGATACATATTACCATGCGCTTGATGCTGATCGTGTTTCATGGATTCTGCATGTTGGTGCTGACCGTATACAGTCGAAACCAACAAAAGCGCGCTGAGAACCATCGTTCCAAATTTCAATTGAATCATTTTCATTATTCTGGATATTAAGGATTAAAAAATGTGTTAAATAAGCTTGATTCAGAGAGTTTCTATCTCTGGTAACAAAGCTGGTTTAATCGTGATAGTTGACCGACTGTAATCTATTTTTTGCTGATTCTTTAAATCATTCAGTAGCAAGGTCACAGTCTGGCGCGAACTATTGATAAAAGAGGCAATTTCATCCTGAGTCAGAGCCCGGGGAACCCAGATGTCTGGTCCTCTCTGGACGCCCCGTTTCTGAATCGCATATTTTAGGTATGCCAGCAATCGAATAAGAATTTGTTCTTTGTCTTGCGTCAGACTCTTTTTGAGGAAATTAATTCTAGCATTCAGAACCGCACTTAGGTTGTATTGAATTTGTGGGTATGCCTGTGTCCATTTTTCCCACCGGTGTTGATTGCATATGGCAATCTGGGCACCGGCTCGTACAGGTTGTGCATACTCCTGATAGGGTCGATCAAAAAGAATCGCTTCGCCCAGACTATCACCAGTCCCCAATACCTCGAAAATAGACTTCCGATGATCAAGCGTATAGGTGAACAAGCACAGAAAGCCCTTGATCACAAAATAAAAGTCATTCCCGCTATCCTGATGCAAATAAAGCATACTGTTTTTTTTCAGTGATTTCTGAGGCAATGAATGAAGCATCGCTGCAACCGTATCGGTCGGTAAACCTTTGAGCAAGGATACAGGGTTCGGTTCGGAGATCCAGAGCATAGGTGTAATCGGTTCTTTTTGCGTAATAACCATGGATGCCAGTAATTGCCTGGAGCTTATCTTTGAGCTAAGAACATTAGCATGGAAAAATCCGACTCGAAATAATAGACAGATCCATCCGTTTTGCGCCGCAGAATTACAGCGCTTGCTTTTTCTGTCTTTTCACCTGAGATCGGATCTCTAGCAAATCTGACCCCACCTATATTTTCTTTCAATTTGGTAACACAGTCTTCACAGCATCCGTAATAGGTTATTCCTTCGACTATCACCGGAATCTGCCTGGTCCCCATATACCGGTCATTCCCCATGCATACCAGATCATTGGAGACCTGTCCATAGGCTTGATTGGATGGTGTGTTTTGCCCCGATGTCATTACATCTGCTTGTTTGTGCCCCCGATCAGCGGAACAGGAAAAAAGCAATACGGAAATGGCTAATGCTATGGATATTAAGTTTGAATTACTCATAATTTTTGTGTCGAATTAGTGCCTGCGGAAACAGAAACCCGGAGATTCCGAATTTTTTGACCTACCTCCGCAGGTCTTTAATAAGGTTAACCCTGGTCGAGGTCAAAAAAACTCCATCCATGCCAGCAGAAGCAAAGCTGTGATGGCGCCTGCCCAAATCACGATTAGCCTGATGCTTAGAAATCTGGATTTAGGAACGGTATCTCCTGTTTTACAACATGGTTTCATTGTAACGTCTCTTTTGTTTCTCCACAGGAAAGCATAGCTTCCCCGAAATAAGGATTTCGTATCTCTTTATTCGCGCTTAGCCAGTAAGCGCCCTGATTGCCCACTGCCATCGGGCAGTACTGGTAATAGAGGGTTTGCCCCTTCAGGTCAAACTGCTTGACACTGGTGTAAAGCAAATCACCTAATTTCGCAAAGGCGGCACGCTGTTCTGCCAGATCCGCCGTTTCTTGAATGGACTTCAGGGCAGATTGTAAAGGAGTGAGTAAGGCCATCCATTGATTGTGCGCATCGCCTTTGAGTAGACTCATATCAGTCTGGCCAAGTGCGCTTTTCACCAGTTGCGCATTTTTGCCGGCCGCTTTGGCGTCAGACGCTATCAGCGATTCGCCCAATTCGAGATAAGTGCTTACGACCTTATTCAGTTGTTGTTGAAATGCAGCATCTATGGACATCTCCTTCAGGGTCATTTCTTGTTGGGAATGCCCGGAGTGGTCCTGCGAAGCAGCCTTTTTTGCGCCGCCCATGTCTCCATGATCATGCCCGGTGGAGGTCTTCCCGCCAGCTGGATTCATCATACTGGGTTTGCCCAGAAGCTGAGCTGCCGCGTCGATCTTAAATGCTCCGTTCGTTACTACTTCCTCACCCGCCTCAAGGCCGTCCACCACTACATAATAATCACCGACTGCTTCACCCAGCGTGATTTCCTTATAAGCGAAAATGGGCTGGACGCGGTTGGGGACCTTTGTATACACGATCGCACGTTTTCCGGTCCAGAGTACTGCGGATTTAGGGACAACCAAGGCTTCTTTTTTACCGGGAAGCATAGAAGCAATGCGTCCCCGAACGAACATATCGGGTTTTAGCACCTGACCGGGATTGCTAAGTTCTGCCCGGATATAGGCCACCCGCGTGGTAGGATTGATCACCGGATCGATAAAGGCCACTCTGCTATTAAAGGTTTTTCCCGGGACAGATTGTACAGTAAACGCTATCTGATCCCCGACCTTGATCCAACCCAGATCACTTTCGTAGCCGTCGAACATCACCCAGACCCTTCGCAGGTCTATAATTTCAAACATAGGTGTGCCTTCCCGGACATAATCTCCCAGGGAACTATGTCGCATCGTCACGGTTCCGCTGAGCGGAGAAAGAATATCAAAATTGACTTTCGGTTCGGTGCTTTGCTCCAATTCATCGATCTGCGACTCGGTGAGATTCCACAGCCGCAATTTGCTTCTGGCGGCCGCATACATTTGGGGAGACAGTTCTTTGAGTTTGATGGCTTCGAAAAGTTCTTTTTGTGCCGTAATTAATTCGGGGGAATAAACGGTTGCCAGTTTTTGCCCTTTACCTACTTTCTGGCCTGTAAAATTGACATACAAGTGTTCGATGCGCCCAGGAAAACGAGCTGTGAGCTCGGAAATACGGCTTTCATCAGCCTTGATTTTTCCAGTTAGAAATAACTCCTTCATCGGAGCGGTCGAGCGTACTTCCGTGGTTTGAATATCGGCAATCCGCATCGAGGCTTCGGTCATCTGTAATTCACCAGCCATTACTTCCCCTTCCGCATCGTTCGTCAAAGGAATCAATTCCATGCCGCAGATCGGGCAATTACCAGGATGATCCTGCTGGATCTGTGGGTGCATGGCGCAAGTCCACATGCTGGATTCGGTAGTCGCGTGGACATGGCCCGCCTCCAGCTCTTCGGTCTGATTCGGGGTCTTATTTCCGCCAGAGACGAGCCAGCCCAGAAGCATGCCCAGTAAAACCAGGCCAACACCCTTCATTATTTGCTTTCGATTGAATTTCAATTGAATATTTTTCATTGGTATGCGATTATATTCCCATGAGGTAATTGAGATAGGCCACTGCGGTATTCTGGTCGGCGCGCGCCTTTTCCAGTGCCAGTGAGTAGCCCAAAATCTGGCGATCTATTTTCAATATGTCTTCGAAGTCGGTTCCGGCAACGGAGTATTCTGCCACCAGAATATCCAGCGTCTGCCGGGCGAGTCGGCTCTGACGGCGATACAAGTCGACCCGCCGCAGGGCGTCCAGGTAATTGCGCCAGCCCTTTTCGAGATCAGTCTCCAGCCGGTTACCGAGATCCTCTATTTCTTCCGAAACGGCCTGTTTTCGAATCTGAGCTTCTTTGACCATTGCATCATATTTTTTTCGATACAAGGGTATGCTGATCCCCACTTGCGGCAGCAGCAATGCGTCCCGGCCATTACCCACCATTTCCACATCCCTTCGCTGGGCCACATTGATATAGTTGATGCCCACGCTGAAGGAGGGCTTCCCCATCTTTTGGGCGACTATCGCCTGATTTTTCCACATTAGGCTTTGGTGATCCAGGCGCTTGAGGCTGGGACTTTGGGCCAGTATAGCTTCCCGAACGGCCGATTTTTCGACAATAGAAGCGCTCCATAAAGTGTCTGGCAGTTGGAGAGAATCCCCGGCATCCAGGTTGAGCAGTTGGTCAAACCGGGCTATAACGGGCTCTTCCGTATCTATGAACAAAGCCAGCTTGTTTTCGACCTCGTTAATTTCTAACTGCACCCGCAACACATCGGCAAAACTGGCCTTGCTCGCCTCGAACTTGATCCGCGCGAGCGCTTCGAAGCTTCTCAGCAGTTCCAGGTTTTCCCGGGTAATTCTTTGCGAAGCCCGCAACACATACAAATCATAATAGGTCTCTTTGATGTCGTAAAAGAGTCGAATTTTGGCTTCCTGAAAAGTTTCGTATTGGGATTTGGCGGCTTCCGTGGCCACACTTTCTTTCGCATTGAGCGTCCCAAACCAGGGGAACATCTGGGATACCGACAGATTTCCGCGCTGTGCACCCACCCTCGTTTCGACCGGGCTGATGAAAACGCCAAACGCCACCGTCGGATTGGGTAGTGCACCAACCTGCGGGACTCGCTCCAGCGAAGCCATGTATTGATTGAAGCGCGACTTCAGGCCCGGATTGTGCGCTGCCGCCTGTTCGAGGTAGTTATTCAGCGACGCCTGAGCAGAGAGCCCTTCCCATTGTGCAATCATCAGGATAATCAGGAAGAGCGGTCGTGTGATATTCATATAGCTTGAAACTCGTTTCATAAGTGTTTTTGAATTAAATGCGGTATGAACCTTAACCTGCATTGTGGTTGATTATCCTTTCCTGCCACATGCAAAAGAGAACTGGTACAATGAAAACCGTAATCAATTGAATGAGCATTCCTCCAAACATGGGGATGGCCATTGGAACCATGATATCCGCACCTTTGCCCGTCGATGTCAATACCGGCATCAATGCAAGGATGGTCGTAGCGGCAGTCATCATCGCAGGCCGGATGCGCTGGCTCCCTGCATGTAGCACGGCTTCACGAACAGCCTGAACGGTTCGCGGTTTTTCCCGGTCAAAGGTTTGGCGCAGATAGGTGCCCATGATCACCCCGTCTTCAGTCGAGATGCCAAACAGAGCAATGAATCCCACCCATACCGCTACACTGAGATTGACCGCTCCTAACTGAAAAATCTCACGTATGCTCTCGCCCGCGATGCTAAAGTCCAGGAACCAGGGCTGACCATACAGCCAGATCATGATAAAACCGCCTGCGAAGGCTACAAATACGCCGCTAAACACCATGGCGGCGGTTTGAACCGCGCGAAACTCAAAGTAAAGAATCATGAAGATAGCGATCAAAGAAAGCGGCACCACGATGAGCAGTCGCTTGGAGGCGCGGATCTGATTTTCATAATTACCTGCAAATTTGACGCTGACGCCCGGCGGGACGATAAACTCGCCCGATTCGATTTTTTCATCGAGGAAGGCGCGTGCGTCTTCTACCACATCCACTTCGCCGTATCCTTCTTTCATATCGAAAATGACGTAACTGACCAAAAAGGTATTTTCGCTTTTGATAACCTGCGGTCCCCGCACATAGGTGATCTCGGCCAGTTCTTCCAAGGGCACCTGAACGCCGGTTGGAGTCGGAATAAGGATATTTTTGAGATCCTCAGGATTATCCCGAAACTCCCGGGCATAGCGCACACGAATGGGGAATCGCTCGCGCCCTTCGACGGTATTGGAGAGTTGCATGCCTCCAACCGCCACTTCCAGGTACCGCTGCATATCTTCGATTGTGAGACCATATCTCGAAATGGACCTTCGATCAATATCGATTTCCAGATAAGGTTTACCCACTACCCGATCAGCAAATACAGACGACGCTTGTACGCTGGGTACCTGTTGTAGCAAGGACTCGAGGTTCAGGCCGACCTGTTCGATCGTCTTCAGATCAGGGCCAAAGACCTTAATCCCCAGGGGCGCGCGCATGCCTGTCGAAATCATGATCAGACGCGTCTGGATGGGTTGCAGCTTGGGCGCAGAAGTAAGACCGGGCATGCGGGCAGCCTTAATGATCTCCTGCCAGATATCTTCGGGCGAATGGATATGATCCCGCCAGTTGCGATAAAATTTACCCTTGCTGTCGGGGATCATGTCTCCTTTGTCATCCCTCACAAATTCACCTGATCGATCGACCTTGAACCGCATCCGGTGGCCATCTTCATCGAGGATGAATTCGGGTTTATAATTGATCAGATTCTCATACATGGAGATAGGTGCCGGGTCCAGTGCCGAACGAGCCCGTCCCCATTTACCCACAACTGTTTCTACTTCCGGAATAGACTCTACGCTCATATCGAGCCGACGGATTACTTCGATATTTTCCTCCACTCCGGAATGTGGCATGGAGGTGGGCATGAGCAAGTAGGAACCCTCATCCAGCGATGGCATAAACTCCTGGCCAACACCTGGGAACAGCTGCGTCATCGATGTCCACGCTTTTGTCTCCCGCAGTTCCCAGCCTACCGTAGATGCTCCATCAGCCGCAAACCCAAGTAACCGGTCGAAACCGCCCCAACTCAATAAACCCATCATGAAAATAGCAACTGGCAAAAGCAGAAACTGCCACTTGTGATCCAGGCACCAGGCCAGGAGGTCCGAATAAAAGCGAACCACACTCATCAGCGTAATCAGCACCGTGGCAATCAGCAATCCCACAAAAAGGATGTTGACAAACAGGCTGTGCCCTGCGCCCAGGGGCAACCATTCCTTACTGAGAAGAACCACAATTGATAGTAAAACGATGGCGATCTGGGCATAATTGATATACTTCTGTTTCGCCTGAGGAAGGAAACCCCCGATAAATGTGGCCAATCCGAAGGTCATCAGCACGAAACCCATCCAAAATGAATAAAAAATGGCAAGTCCCAGTCCCAGGACAAATAAAACGACATTGGAAAATCGGCGGATGCGTTCTGATTTGTACCGAATTGAAAACAACCAGTGTCCCAACATGGGAAGAATGACGATGCCGATGACCAGGGCTGCGACCATCGCGAAGGTTTTGGTAAAAGCAAGCGGGCGGAAGAGTTTTCCTTCAGCAGCTTGCATGGCAAAAACAGGCAGGAAGCTGATGATCGTCGTCGAGATAGCAGTAATTACGGCTGTACTTACTTCGACCGTTGCTTCATATATGATCTCTAGTTTGGGCCGATCTTTGTTTTCCGGCATTTCCAGGTGCCGGACCATATTCTCCGTAAAAACTACTCCCACATCTACCATCACGCCGATCGCAATCGCGATGCCCGACAAAGCGACAATATTGGCGTCGATGCCAAACACGCTCATCGCAATGAAGGTCATCAGTACCCCGATAGGTAGGAGGCTGGAAATCAATATGGAGGCTCTCAGGTTGAGGACCAGGACGATGACGACCAGAATGCTGATAATGATCTCATGGCTGAGCGCCTCTTCCAGGGTTCCCAGTGTTTCTTTAATCAGCCCTGTGCGATCATAAAAAGGGACGACAGTTACTTTGGATACGGTTCCGTCCTTAAGGGTTTTGCTGGGAAGGCCCGGGGCAAGCTCTTTGATCTTTTGCTTGACATTTTCGATTACCTGCATGGGATTGGAACCATAGCGGGCTACCACTACCGCGCCTGTCGCCTCTGCACCGCCTTTGTCCAGGCCGCCCCGCCGGGTTGCAGGACCAAATCCGACTTTTGCCACGTCTTTGATCCGCACCGGCACATTTTCTCTGACCATTACCACCGATTCCTCGATGTCTTCTAGGCTCTCAATGTAGCCCAGACCCCGGATGAGGTATTCTACCCGGTTGAATTCCAAGGTGCGGGCCCCGACATCGAGGTTACTTTTTTTGACGGCCATCATAATCTGCCCGATGTTGACGCCATAACTCTTCATCGCATCAGGGTCAATGTCGATCTGGTATTCTTTTACAAAGCCGCCAATCGGTGCAACTTCCGACACCCCTTGTGCCGCAGCTAATGCATAGCCGACATAAAAATCCTGGAGGGTTCGCAGTTCCTGGGGATCCCAACCTCCGGCCGGATTGCCTTCCGGATCTCTTCCTTCGAGGGTGTACCAAAATACCTGCCCCAGGGCGGTTGCATCGGGACCCAGGGCGGGAGAAACCTCATCCGGCAGCGTGCCCGGGGGAAGGGAATTGAGTTTTTCCAAAATCCGGGAACGACTCCAATAAAAGTCAATCTGATCCTCGAAGATGATATAAATGCTGGAGATTCCGAAAATAGAGTTGCTCCGGATGGTTTTTACGCCGGGTATGCCCAGCAGGGCCGTGGTCAAAGGATAGGAGATCTGGTCTTCGATGTCCTGGGGAGATCGTCCCATCCATTCGGTATAGACGATTTGCTGGTTTTCACCTATGTCGGGGATCGCGTCAACCGGAACGGGGTTTCGGGGAAGCCAGGATAGCTCCCAATTAAAAGGTGCGACAGTAATCCCCCATACGATAAATATGGCCAGGAGAATCACGGTTACCAGTTTGTTTTCCAGGAAAAACCTGATGGTGGACCTAAGCATGATAGAAAAGCTTGATGATCAAAAATAAGAGTGACTGAATGGGAGCCAGGCCTGCAAAACCATGCAAACACAGCTATCCGGAGCAAAGCACATAAGCACTTCAGCCCGGAAGATCACACAAGCAGATTCAAATCAGGAAGGATTGAATTAAGACCGGAATATCCGGTGGAATAAGTGGAGGTCGATAAAGGTAGGATTTAGGAACAGGCCGCTTTTCCTGCTCAAGGAGGGAGAGGATTACGGGAACCTCTACTGCCGTTTGCATCCATTTAATTTCCAGCTCAACAGAGTGAGAGACAACCTGAAAATCGTCCTGTACCTGGAGGAATTGAGAATCTGTCTGGCAGCAGGGATTGTTTGACGACATGGTGCCATCCATACAATTCTGCTCAAAAAGGGAAAGGGAAGAATACTCATACTTACCACAGCAATAGTGCTGCTTCACTGATATACCGGTCATGGAGATCAGCAGCAGCGAAGCGAGAAAGAAATGCACGATTTGCCTGGCAATCATTGAATTAGATTAATTCTAAATACAAAAGTACTTAGAATTTCACAAATGTGTGTTACATAATTATGATCAAAAATCATATAATTTTGCATCAAACTCATAAGTGGGTAATCTCCAAATACTATAAGAGATATTAATTTACGCTTATTTAGGCGTTTGGGAGGTCATCTGGGTGATAAACTCCATAGCTGGACATGAATTATATCATGTTGATTCACTGGATTCTGATGTACGTTTATTCTTCCGAGACACGGATCATAAACCTACAACTAAAAAGCTATGAGGACTTTAATTTTTCTATTTACAACAACCCTGCTATTGGTTTCTGGATGCATGCAAACATCCATCCATCCAAACCTGATGCCTCAGACGGATCGGTTCGCTTTGGAGAATATGCAGGCCGCAATTGAAAATGCTGCTTTCTACAACGATTCCCTGGATATGTGTGATCAGCAATTGATAGTATGTGATCAGGATAATTGGGATGTATTCGATAGTATGTTCCATTTTCATGATTCTCTTTTTACTCATCACAATGCACAGTATAGTCACGACAATGCAGATGATGATCATGGGCACGGACAAAATGGGATGATGATGGGACATGATGACGATCATGGACAATCTCATAGTCAGGATGAACATCATTCGATCAAGGATCATGAACAAATAGATCTTATCAGGGCGTTTCACCAAAAATATCATTAGGAAATACAGGTCACGGCTAAACAATTGTTGAATGCAGGGCTTGCTTCTTACCCCGGGTATCGCCTAGGGCCATCTGGATATTAACGTCCTCCAAAATCAGCTTAACTGGCTAGCTTCAGTCAGCATAATCAGACAAGACTCTTGACTTGTCGAATAAGCAAAAGACCATGCCAACAATAAATATTTTTCGACCTAGGCAACCCAAAGCACATATTCTGCGAATTGGGCTAATGAATTCGATTAAGGAGATATTGTAGAAAGTGCACACGCCAAATATTTTTTTTAAATCCAAGGATTGCTTCGTCGTAATTGAGAAGCGATTTGGAAACTCTTCCTAAGTGCGTAATTAGTTGTATTAATAACCCCTAGGGAGGCCAATTCTTAAATTGCTCCTTAGCGGTAGGGGATTCAGCAAATGAAGAACTCCCATTTTGAAAAAAGGGATCAGCACACAGTCGATTCCGAAAAACTTATTGCCTGAAGACAAGCAAACAATGATATAGCAACGTTCAATTATGAATTTCTGTACCCTATTTGATGCTAATTATCTGAGTCGTGGACTTAACATGTATTACTCCCTTCAACGTAATTGCAGGTCATTTCATCTTTATATATTTGCTTTTGATGATCAGGCGTTTCACTTACTAAATCATATTAACCTGCCAGACGTCACCCTTATTAGTCTGTCCCAGTTAGAATCCACAGATAGAGATCTGTTACAAGTCAAGCCCACTCGGTCTCAGGGTGAGTATTGTTGGACTTCTACCCCATCCACAATCAAATATGTGCTAGAAACATATGAATTAGACACGTGTACGTATCTGGATTCTGATTTGTATTTTTTCAGCGATCCGCTAGTACTGTATGAGGAAATGGGAGATAACTCCGTTTTAATTACTCCTCATCGCTATACGCCGCAATATGATAAGTCCCAAACGTCAGGTATTTATTGTGTTCAGTATGTAACCTTCAGACATGATGAGCGTGGAATGGAAGTACTCAACTGGTGGCGGGCTGCTTGTCTGGAATGGTGTTATAATCGTCATGAGGATGGGAAATTCGGGGATCAGAAATACTTGGATGACTGGCCCACAAGATTTGAAGGAGTTCATGTTCTCAATCATTTAGGAGGTGGAGTTGCTCCCTGGAACATTCAGCAATACACTTTTGGTCGCAAGAACGGCCAACTATTTGGGCGGGAAACCAGCACTGACTCCAAGTTTAATCTCATATTTTACCATTTCCACTTTGTTACTTTTTATATCTCTGGCAAGGTAGACCTCTCCCCATATAAACTCTCTTCAGCGGATAAGCGACTAATTTATTTGCCTTACCTGGCGGAGATCGAGCAAACTAAAAGAACTCTAATGCGGATTGACCATACCCTCAATCCACATGGATCAGTACAGAAAGACCCTGGACTTTGGAGTTCTTACTACTCAATCAAGCGGAAAATACTGGGGATTTATAATGTGCATTCATTAGGTTTAATGCTCAATTAATGGCAAGATTAATCAGTTTACAGACCTTTACAGATGAAAGAGGAAATCTGACCGTGATTGAAAAAGTAATCCCGTTTGATTTCAAGAGAATCTTTTACATCTACGCCGTAGATGATTCCGTTCGTGGCGGACATCGGCATCGCAAGACTATTCAAGCAGCGATTTGTCTTTCTGGGAGTTGCGTTATTCATAATCATGATGGTCAGAAAGAGGAAGAATTTATCCTGGATACTCCCGCAAAATGTTTGATTTTGGAGCCAACAGACTGGCATGAGATGGCGCAGTTTTCTGAAGATGCAATATTAATGGTTTTGGCATCTGAGTACTATAACGAAAATGATTACATCTTTGAAGGATACTCCCATGTCAGTCATTGAATACGAAAATCTACATAAGCTTAACTCCCCATTTTTTTATCGATATCAGAAAAAATTCACGGGCCTGCTGGAGAGCGGATGGTTCATTCTTGGGAAAGAGGTTGCAGCGTTTGAGGAAGAATTTGCTGAATATTGCGGAGCCAAACATTGTATTGGGGTAGGATCCGGACTCGATGCGCTTACACTTGCGCTCAAGGTATATGATTTCCCTGCTGGAAAAGAAGTCATTGTCCCTTCGAATACCTATATCGCGACCATTCTAGCCATCATAAATACAGGTCTGAAACCTGTATTGGTAGAACCTGAAATCGGGTCTTATAATATCAATTCAACCACAATATCCCAGAAGATCACTGCCAATACGGTTGCCATTATCGTCGTCCATCTCTATGGTAAAAGCTGCCGGATGGACAACATTATGGGACTTGCCCGTTTGCATGGCTTAAAGGTTATTGAAGACTGTGCCCAATCACACGGCGCAACCTTTCAGGGAAAAATGACTGGTACATGGGGTGATTTTGGTGCCTTTAGTTTTTACCCAACCAAAAACCTGGGAGCGCTTGGGGATGCTGGCGCACTTACTACGAATTCGGATGAACTAGCTGAAAAGCTCCGTTCTCTACGTAATTATGGTTCCCGCAAAAAATACTTCAATGAATATGTAGGGATGAATTCAAGGCTGGACGAAGCACAAGCGGGATTTCTCCGGGTAAAACTCGAACATCTCGACGAAATCAACGATTGGAAGCGAAAGCTCGCTAATATCTACTATCATGAACTAATGGGTGTCGAACATTTTGTTCTGCCAGAGTTACATCCGGATTTTTACGACGTATATCACATTTTTTCAATCCGACATCCGGAGCGGGACCGGCTTCGGGAATTCCTCTTGAAACGACATGTCAAAACTGAAATACATTATCCTCTCCCACCGCATAAACAACATGCAATGATAGGTATTTTGCCAGAAGATCCTCAACCTGTTTCAGAAGAAATTCACGAAACAACACTTAGCCTGCCCATCTCTTTTATGCATACCGAAGAAGAGATAATTCGGGTAGCCAAGATCCTCAATACGTTTTGATATGGGTTGATTTCATTAAGTTACCGCCCTGTAATACTCTTTCAGATACCCATCATTATTTTTCTACAGGTGAGTAGAAAAACAAATTAACCTGTAAATAGGTAAGCAATGCCCTTTTTAGGTTCTATTTATGTCGCGTGATTAATTATCCCTTTTTTAGGTTTTTATTCATTGCTTCAACCCGCCTTTCCCAAGGCGTTTTGATATTAAATGCCCGCAAAATCTTCCCCCCCCATATTAGGGGTAGAGTGAGGACATAATAGTTGAATAGAATCCAAAATGCAGCTATGATGGCAGTTCTTACTCGGCGAAAAAGGCTTAATTTGCTGTAGACGGGCATTCTCCACAAAATTTCCGCAAAAGCATCGATAGCGATCTTGGCATAAGGCAAATAGCCCCAGATTTTTTTTTCTCCGAATACCCGCGCATAATTCTGGAAGCTGCTGGAAATTCCACCTGTTTCCTTATTGTATCCGACAAAATCCAGGTTTTTTATTTTGCCCATAAAAGCCAGGCCGGCAACAAAATGCCAGTCGCTGCCAATGGTCGGCCAGAGCCGTAGCTGTTGACCCATCTCCCTGCGCATGAGCCCATAAAGCAGAGCGCCTTCTCTTACCATTCTGTAGTAATGTATGTTGCGTTTTGCAGCAGAGGGCTGTTCCAAATCAAAACCTGATTCTTGGAATTGGAGCATTCCTTCAGCCCAATAATTGATCTTTCCGCTGACCATAGAATAATCCGGATTTGCTTCCATAAAATCAACATACTTTTCAATGACGCCGGGTTTCATCTCGTCATCATCCGAAATCCAAAAGAAATATGTTCCAGTGGCTTGCTGCAAGACATATTCATAATTAGGCGTTACGCCCTGGTTCTCTTTTTGGCGGAAATAGCGTATCCGTTGATCTTTTGTGGCGGCTCGCCGGCAAACAACTTCAGTATGATCGGTAGAGGCATTGTCAGAAATTAGGATTTCCAGATTTATATAAGATTGATCCTGAATGGATTCAAGGGCATTGAGTATTCGATTCGCACCATTGTAGGTGGGAATCCCAATACTGACAAGTGGCTGTGAAAACTGGCTGATTTCGACCATTGAAATTGAATTTATTTTTTGAAGTGTTACTTCGGCTAACTTTTAATGAAAGGCCTGATTTGTATGTCTGTAATTTCTGCTGTGTTGGGTAGGCTAAGACAATGCACAATGGTTTTTGCAATATCCTCCGGCTGCAGAAGAAGTTCGGGATGGTATTGACGATGTTCCTGCTGGTAAATCCTAGCCTGCATTTCGGTTGCGGTTCGGCCTGGATATATACTAAGAACTCGAATCCCAATCTTATTTACTTCATCTCTAAGGCTGTCCGCAATGGCTCTTCGTGCGTATTTACTGGCTGAATACAATCCAACACCTGCCCGCGTCGTCAGGCCAACAGAAGAATTCATAAATACCATCTGCCCCAGATCTTTTTGCATAAATGGGATCAGCGCCCGACTCAGATGATAGGCTCCCCTTACATTGACAGCGTATAGACGATCCATCACCTCCGGCGGGCTATCCTGTATCATCCCCGTGTGAAACAAACCAGCACTGTGGATGATGATACTAACTTGCTCCCCTCTATCCTTTAAGGCGCTTATATAGGTCTGGATCTCAAGTTCAACACTCAGATCTATCCGCGTTTTCTCCACCATTCCCCCTCCGCTCTCAATCTCAGCTTTTACAAGCGCTAATTTCTCCTCACTTCTACCCAATATATTAACCCGGCATCCCGCTTTTGCCATCTCTATTGCACAGGCTTTTCCGATTCCCCCTGTCGCCCCGGTAATAATTACAAATTGGTCCTTAAGTTCGATTTTCATTTATTTAGTTTAATCTGTACTAAAGTTAGCCCCAGCCATCAAAGAGAAAAGGACCAAAATTATTCAGTCTCAAGATTTAGCAGGATGAATTCATCTTAATACGCTGACAACAAGACGGCGTAGCCAATGATCCATTATCGGAAGCGATCCCGCGTATTCACCCGCTATTTGATTTTGAAATAAGGTAAGTGGCAATAAGACTTTCTGTGAACCATAGATTAAGCCCACTTCAAAAATTATTGATACATGTTTATAGTAATTTTGCTTCTGATTCACATTACATCTCTCTTGATACAATCATGAAAAACCCTTGCATCGATAATTGGCTATGCGAAAGAAAAAGGCGATAATCGGAACGCTCTATAAATTCTTTACCACAACACCGAACAACGAATAACTCCACTATAATATTCGCAGCCCAATACGCAGAGATTCTATACTGGGTTGCCCGAGAAAAAAGAATTCCACATTCACCTGTTCATTTTATCCAAATGAATCAAAAGCCCTACCTGTTGTGAATATATCGCCGGCATTTCTCCAGATTTTTGAAAAGGAAATGTCGCCAAATGGCTCTCCAATTTACTCTCACAATACCGTACTCAGCTACTTTTTCTTAGATGGTTATGAAGGGCATGAACGAAACGGGATGATGATAGAACATGGTGACGATTATGGACCCTCACATGATCAGGAAGAACATCATTCGATGGCTGATCATGAGTTATTAGATGATCTTAGGAGTATGTATCGGGGATTCCATTAAATAGATACCGAGTTTTACAGATCCATTTGCTGTGAGGGCCCCTTCAAGGTTCGGTCATGCTCATGCCAGTTGCTTCGCAAAGTCTCCGCAAACTGGTCCCCGCATCACCCAAAGCCCAGAAAATAAGCTCGTGTATCGGGGTAATTGCCCAGCGACCCCTGTACCCCCTCATATACTGCTGTAGGCAAGAAATCCCAAAATCGGTTACAAGCGCAACCCCCCAATCACTCGCTGTGAATTCTCCACTGGCCGAATCCCACGCGTCCGCGGTACTTCCACCTCCTCTAACACCAGCTTTGCCGGGCGATCATCTGCATAGGGCTCCCTCGCTCTAGCAAACCTCAAACCTGTCAAATTCTCCACGAGATCCACATTCACTTGAAAAGTATCTCCCTGTTCAAAATCCTGAAAAAACTGCTCCTGCTCTGTTGGGTCTCCTCTCCGGGGAATCCGTGGATGTACGATCTTTCGCTCTTCCAGCAGTTTCTCTTGCCCCATGAGGAAGGCCACCTTGCACAAGGGCCCATCCGCATTCCGAAAAAACACCACCTTCCAAAACAAACGCGGTAACTGTACTCGCTGCTCCCGTACTTCTGTAACAAACACCGGATCATCAAATAGCAGACAGGGACCCGTAAATAAACTGATCTTGAGGCCTTGCTCCACCGTTTGGCCGTGGAGGATATATTTCTCCAATTCCAGCCACAAAGCCCGGTTCAGGTCTTTCACCTGCGGAGCCGCATTGGGATAGAAAAATGTCCCCTGTGCCGCTTGCCATGCATGTGAGAAATGCTGACCCCATTGCACATCCTCTCGTTTGACCATATGTCCTTTGTCAAAATCACTTCCCTTCGCTCTGTATAATTCGTTGCCCCATTGATGATCACCATCAAGCCGGGGATCTTTCCGCCATTCATCCCGCCCACTGGCAAAGACTTGTTTTCGATTAATCTGATGAAATAAGTCCCCATTAATATTGCAGGCAGTCAGAATAGGCAAGCGCCGTTGTGCATGCTGAATCACGCTGTAGTTGGGATAGCGGAGTATGTGATCTGCCGCGCCTTTCACCGGCGCGATGTCCACAACAAGCTGCGGAACCAGTTCCGGTAGGGGTACTTCCAATCCTTGACCTAAAAAGTTTTTCTGATATCCAGTAGATAAATGCAATCCGTTCATGTCTGTTGATTACAAATGACTCGAATTTCGGATTGCGCTTGCTCGAAGATAGGGAGATCGCTGTAAAAATAGAAACTCCTTTGTTGGAAGGAATCTCCCCGCTCCTTTCAAAGTCACGGCATCGTCGCATACCCAAGCGCGTAGGCTCTGAAGAAGGACTCACAACCCAATCGCAGATCCCAACCAGGCGCGTCGGCCGAAAATCCGGTGGGCGGATTGAGAGGAGGCATAGGATTTTCTGGCCTTTTTTGGTCCTTTTTGTGGCAAGACAAAAAAGACAAGAATTAAAGAAATCTACATCTGTTCATGATTCCAACAATCCCCCCAACATCCACAACTCCTTCAACGTCCATTCATTCGTTTTCAT
>CAYGTH010000012.1:35035-37625 GCA_964352745.1 uncultured Bacteroidia bacterium | reverse complement strand
TTACTTCAATTGAATAGGAGCCTGCAATCAAGGCATTGGCAGTAGGAGAAACGTCTCCATTGGACCAATTATATTGATAGCCGGGTGTGCCACCGGTAGCGCTTACACTTGCCGTACCATCTGCAGATTCAAAGCAAACCAAATCAATATGACTGGTCGTGATTTCGAGTAATGTGGGCTGGGTAATTTCCGTACTTGCAGTTATAGAACATCCATTTGCATCCGTAACAATTACCCAGAAAGATCCGAGACTCAGACCACTTGCGGTAGCTTGAGTGGTGCCGGTAGACCAGGCATAGGCATAGGGAGGAACGCCTCCATCTGTCAAGGCATCAATGCTCCCATCATTGCCCCCAAAACAACTGACGTTTGTGGGGTCCAGACTCAGGGTAAGTGGCAAGGGGTCTGTAAGCGTTACTTGTGCAGTTGCCTGGCATCCATTTGCATCCGTAACGGTTGCGGCATAAGTTCCGCTGGGAAGACCTGAGGCTGTTGGGCTGTTGGCCGGGTTAGGAGTGCTCCAGTTATAGCTAAAGGGTGCGGTGCCGCCCGTCAGGCTAACCGTTGCCATTCCATCGGTTCCGCCAAAGCAGGAAGGAATGGAGAAAGTGCTGATTGTTGCTGTCAAAACATCCGGTTCTGTCAAACTTACGGTTAGGGTATCACTACATTGCCCATCATTGACTATCACGGTGTAATCGCCAGCTGCCAAACCTGAAATACTGGGGCCTCCAACGGGAGCAGGTAACTCCCACACATACGTGTAAGTGCCCGTACCGCCAGTTGCCAAAACGGTAGCTGAACCATCAGAAAGCCCAAAACAACTGATGTTGGACTGGGTCTGTACGGCCAATACCGGGGCGGCCTCGTCTATCAGGTTTACAGAAGCAGTCTCTATACATCCGTTTAAATCCGTAACCGATACGATATAAGTTCCGGCTGGTAAATCCACCGCCGTTGAGGTAGCCTGTGCCGGACTGCTATTCCAGCTATAAGTGAAGCCGCCAACCCCGCCAACTGCTGAAACGCTTGCGGTTCCATTGGCATCGGTACAGGTTTCGTTGGTGAAGCTGCTGGTGAGGGTAATCGCCACAGGTTCATTGATCGTTATACTCGCTGTATCTGCACATCCGTTTGCATCGGAGACAATTACCTCATAGATACCGATCGGCAGATTTGACAGGTTAGCCGAGGTAAGGCTGGGATCATTGTTCCAAAGATATGTGTAAGGAGAGGTTCCCCCACTTACAACTGCACTGGCAGTTCCTGTAGCAGTTCCGCTACACAAGGCATCAGTAATCGAAACTGTCGCAAGCACCGGATCTGGCTCAGTAAGTACAAAAGTGGCAGCCGTAGTACATCCATTGGCGTCCGTAACTGTCACATCATACTGCCCGGATGCGAGTCCTGCTAGTTGATTCGTATTTCCTGTGCCGGGAGTCCACGCATAGGTGTAGGGACCTGTTCCACCATTCACGACTGCCTCCAGAATCCCATCCGCCTGACCGCCACAAGATATTCCGCTTACTACTGCAATGCTTACGGTAAGGGCTGCGGGTTCATTTACCACAATCGATTCGTTATCTATACATCCATTGGCATCTGTAATGCTTAGGGTATATGTTCCTGCCACGAGATTGCTGAGACCTGGGCCATTTCCCCCACCTGGCGACCAGGAATAGGTATATGGACCTGTCCCGCCACTTACGGCTGAAGTAACTGCTCCGTCATTTCCCCCATTGCAACTCACATCACTGACCAGACCTGGCGTAATGAGAATAGCTGTGGGCTCTGTCAGGGTGGTCGTTGCAGTTGCCGTACACCCATTTGCATCCTGAACAGTAAGCGTATAAGGCCCTGCTATGAGGCCTGTGAAATTAGGACTGTTGCTGAAGGAGATTCCATCAATCGAATATTGATAAGGGGCTGTTCCTCCCAGGGCTAAGGCTGTGAGGCTTCCGGTAGCCGCGCCATTACAATCTATATTGATCTGGGTGGGAATACTGGCTACAATGGCGATAGGCTCTGTAATAATCACGCTTACTGTATCGCTACATCCATTTACATCTGTCACGATCAAATCCCAGGTGCCAGCTGTCAGGTTATTAAAGGCACCACTGGGCGAATAGTTGATCCCATCTATGGAATAGGTATAGCCAGGGGTTCCGCCTGTTCCCATAATGCTGACTGAACCCGTAGCCGCGCCATTACAATCTGCATCTGCAATCGCAGTGAGGGTGCCTACTACTTGTATGGGTTCTGTGATGGTGAGTGAAACATCATCTGTACAGCCATTTGCGTCTTGAACAGTTAGGGTGTAATTCCCTGCTGTGAGACCCGAGAAGGTATCGCTGCCAGAAAAGGTCGCCCCATCTATAGCGTATTGATAGGGAGCAGTTCCGCCGCTTCCGGTTCCGACAAAAGAACCTGTATTACTTCCCCCGCAATCCACATTGATTTGAGATACCAGACTTGCGGTTAATACAGGGGGTTCCGTAAGGGTAAGTGGGAGGGTAATCAGGCAGTTATTGGCATCCTGAATACTCAAGGTATAAGCCCCGGCAGTCAGGTTGGCAAATGTACCAGAAGG
>CAYGTH010000012.1:2194-34935 GCA_964352745.1 uncultured Bacteroidia bacterium | reverse complement strand
GGTGAATGGACTGCTTTGGGTACATCCGTTTGCATCTTGAACCGTCAGTGTATAGGTCCCGACTGCCAGGTTTTGAAATAAAGAATTAGGACTAAACGTAATTCCATCCAGTGAGAATTGATATCCGGGTGTCCCGCCTGTACTGGCTGCTACAACTGATCCATCCGCAAGGCCATTACAACTGGCATTGAGTAGGGCAGTGGGGGTAATTGTGAGCGGAGAGGGCTGTATGATGTTTACCTGGACAGGTTCGGTACAGCCATTCGCATCCCTAACGGTTACGGTGTACATGCCAGCTATAAGCCCGGTAAAGGTGCCTCCTGCCTGGAAGGTGATTCCATCAATGGAGTACTGATAGGTGCCCACACCGCCATTTCCTGCTACGGAAACCGCACCGTTAGTCAATCCATTACAGTTGATATTACTTTGGTTAGTGATTGCACCGGTGAGGTCAAGGGGTTCCGAGACGGTTTCGGTCAGCGTAATGACGCAGTTGTTGTTGTCTCGGACAAATACTGTATAAGTGCCTGCGGTAAGTCCTGTGAAAGTATTCAGCGGTGAATAGGTCAGTCCATTGAGCGAATACTCATAATTTGGCGTTCCTCCCGTAGGCGTAACTGCGATACTCCCTGTGCTTGCGCCATTACAATCGACTGGTGTAATGAGACTCGTCGCGGCTAGTGCCTGGGGTTCCGTCAGGATTACAGCAACTGTTCCTGTACATAAATTGGGATCCCGAATGGTTACGGTATAAGTAGCTGCCGCAAGGTTGTTAAAGGCTCCACTCGCAAAGAAATTTACCCCATCAATCGAATACTGATAGGCAGGAGTCCCGCCTGTTCCGGTAATCGTAAAGGAGCCCGTGCTGTTTCCATTGCAATCTACATTGGTCTGCGCACTGATAGTTCCACTCACAATTGCAGGCTCGGTTATATTAACTGCTATTTGAGTTTCGCACCCGATCGCATCCCGAATGGTTGCGATATATAAATTTGCGGCGAGTCCTGTAAAGGTGCCACTGGCACCAAAATTTACGCCATCAATGGAGAATAGATAACCCGGATTACCGCCAGTGGCAGTTATCGTAAACGCACCATTCGTATTTCCATTACAATCGACATTGGTCTGAGTGGAAATAGTGCCTACAGGCGCGGTAGGGGCGGTAATATTAACGTTGAGGGTGGAAGTACAGAGATTCGCATCCTGAACCGTAACCACATAGATTCCGGGAGAAAGCGCGGTAAATGTCCCTGAAGTCTGGAAGGTTGTGCCGTCGATAGAATAGGAATAAGGACCTGTTCCGCCTGCTCCTGCGGCGGTCAATGAACCATTGGGGACGTTGCAATCTGCATTGGTTTGAGCGACTAATCCCACCGAAACCGGGGCAGCAGGCTGTGTCAGGGTAACCGGCAGCGTTCCGATACAATTATTGGCATCTCTTGCGGTCAGGGAAAAGGTCCCTGCGGCCAGACCTGTAAAAGTTGGACTTGTCTGAAAATTGGTTCCGTCAATAGAATAAGTGTACCCCGGGGTTCCGCCACTTCCAGCTGCTGTTATGGAACCCGTGCTGGCCCCAAAACAATCCACATTTATCTGGGTAGGCACGCTGGCTACTACGGCAGCGGGGTTAACGATCGTCGCAGTTGCGGTAGTAGTACAGGTATTTGCATCTGTTACAACGACACTATAGGTTGCTCCGGGTAGATTGCTGATGGCCGCGCCGGTTCCTACGTTGGGCGTCCATGCGTAGGTGTATCCTCCGCCACCGCCTGAAGCAGTAGCCAGAATGGTTCCATCATTCGCATTATTACAGCTGATATTTGTGCTGGCAAGGGTAACAGTAGGTGCCTGATTTACGGTGAGGGTGATCGTTTCCGCATCACTCCCACAGCTATTACTGGCCGTTACGGTGTAGGTCGTTGTCGTGGGGGGGCTTGCCACCGGATTGGCAATAGCTGTATTACTCAGGCCCGTAGCGGGGGTCCAGGTATAGGTCGCGCCGGCGAGATCTGTGCCGCTTGTATTCAGGTTGACACTATTGCCCGAACAAATCGCCTGATTGGTCAGCGGATTCAGGGTAGGAGGCTGCTGAACGGTAATGGCTATATTGTCGGTGAAGCTACAGGAAGGGGTACTTACCGTTACCGTGTAGGTTGTATTCGTAGTTGGAGAAGCAATCGGATTACTGATATTGGGATTGCTGAGCCCGGTAGCAGGAGTCCAGTTATAGGTGATAGGTACTGCAATCGCGCAAGAAGTAAATCGCACATTGGGGCGCTGAGTGCTGAGACTTGGAGTGGTCAGGTTACATCCCGTCGTAAAATTAGCTCGCTGGAAAGCGGTGGAATTATAGGGAGTCGGGGTAATGAAAACCTGATCAAGTCCGGAACTCAGGAGATTGTCAAAACAAAATTCAACAATCAGATTCGATATGCCATCCCATTCATATGGATTGGTGAAAACGTGGGTATTCCAGCCAGGTGCAGTGGTAACATTGCCTGCAAATACGGTACTCAAGCCCGGTACAAAGGCGGTGAGTCTTGTGGACTCAGTACAGCCTATCTTGATGGTGAAGCCATTATAGGGCGCAGTGCTGTTTTTGGCAAAAACCTCCATTGCCAAATCACTGATCAGGCCAGGCGTCACCCCGGCTGCTGTAAGTTCCGAAGCGCGAAACAAGACTTGCATGCGCGCATCGCTGTACAGACCCAGGTAAGGACTGCCTTGCCCACCCGTGGTACCAGTAGCCCCGGAAGTATTGGTACTGGTTCCCACTTGGTTAGTGCTTGAAGGCCCGGAACAGGTGGAGGCACTTATGCCACAATTACCGGCGATAAAGGTTCCCGCAGCCGTGTAAGCAGCATTCAGTTGAACCGTAGCTCCATTACAAACAGTAGGGGCTGCCGGTGTTACAGCCAGGCTTCCTTCTGAAATTAAATTCACTTGATCCGTGCTGCTACAAACCCCTTCGGTATAGGTTACGGTATAAGTTGCGGGTCCGCTTACCGTAGCAGTGGGGTTTGCAATATTGGGATTACTCAACCCGGTCACGGGGGTCCATGCAAAACTACCCGTTCCACCAGCGCCATTCACCACTGCCTGAAGTTGAACAGTTTGTGCGGTGCCAGGGCAGATCAGGGTGTCGGTAACCAGAATTTCTACCTGATCCTGCACGATGATATCAAAGCCAATCACCTGATTGCTGGGAATCGGACAAGCATTATCCGAAACAGTCAGGGTGAAGGTGTGGTTCCCTACATTAGCAAGGCTGGTAGGCCAGGAAATGGTGCCGGTAACAGGATTGGATCCACTGGCAGTAAAGGTAGCGCCGGGAATGGTACTGGTGATGGTTGAACCTGCGGCAAGCAAGTCTCCAGCATCTATATCTGTTGCTGTGATATTAAAGGAAAGTGTGTTTCCTGCACAAACGGCAAAGGTGTTACCAGCCAGGCTTCCCCCTGTAATATTGGCAGGAGGACTAATAATCGGGGAGGTATTGGTACAACTAATAACGACCAATTGTATATCACGCATGGTAGTACCAATCAATACACCATTGCGATACTGTTTCACCAGGAGTGCCACAATTCCATTCTGAATAGCTGCCGGGGTAAAAGACATTTGCCCGGTTTGAGGATCAAAGTTGAAATTGTTGGCCGGTATTGTAGAGATGGGATAAGCGGGGTTAAATGCGCCATTATAGGGAACCGGAATCACGAGGGCTGCATTTTTTTCCAGCGGATCGGTCAGTTCAAATGCCAGTGAATCCCCATCCGGATCAAAGGCTCCGTGGTTGAAAAAGTAGGTTTGTCCCGCGCATACATACGGAATCGGGATCGTAGTAAAGGTGGGGGAGCTGTTACAACTCACAGAGAGATTGTCCAGAGTAGCCTGAATAACGGTTTCTGTTGTGAGGGTGTTGATCGTGGAATTTGTAATGGCTCCGTTTCTACAACAATTCTCCCATTGGATCACCCAGTCCGTACAGTTTTGCGGCAGGGTATAAGTTGCCGTATAGGTGTACTGTTCTACACCAGGCAAAGTCCCGCCGTTACAGGTACTATTGGGTTTGTCTGCCGGACATAAAGGCGAAATGTCAATTGCGGGACCTACTTGGTTCACCACAATGATAGCAAGTTCACCACAAGAGGCAGACGAAATGGTTAGCGGGTATGAAGCCGATGCGGGTGCCGCACCGGGAGCACAATCCCGATAAAAACTCAAGGTAAATTCATAGGTGTCTCCCCCCAAACATTCGTAAGTGAGGTCTGCACCCATTGCGTGGGTCGCGTGTGCTTGTTGGCTGGAAAGGGCCTGGATTAACAGAATCAGCAAAAGGCTGATCGGCAGTTTGCGGAAAAAAGAATACAAGGTGAGATTCATATACCACAGATTGGTTTTAGGCGGCGTGGCGAATTTTCCCGGTTTGGGAAACACAGCATCTCAAATGCAATGTCTGTGCCGGAAACGGAAAGCAAATCCCTGCTACTTTTCCTGCATTAGGCAGGATCAAAATAGCAGGGATGCTCCCAATAAAATATGGTTGATTGTGTGTTCAAAGGGAAATGCTAAGCCGCCGTTTACAGGTTATCAAAAATGAATCGAGTCATTTTTCGATATAAATGATAACGTGTTATGCCGCCGAATATTCCATGATTCCGATTCGGATAAAACATCACATCAAAATCTTTATTGGCTGTGATCAGGGCGTCCGTCATCTCGACTGTATTTTGAAAATGCACATTGTCATCCCCAGTGCCGTGAACGAGCAGGAACTTGCCTTGCAAGTCCCGTGCAAAATTAAGTGGCGAATTTTTATCATAGCCGTCAGGATTGAGCTGGGGCGTCTTAAGATAACGCTCCGTATAGATCGTATCATAAAACCGCCAATTGGTTACGGGTGCTACGGCTATGCCCACTTTGAAGGTGCCTTCCCCCTTGGTCATACAAAGAGAGGTCAGGTAGCCACCATAGCTCCAGCCCCAAATCCCAACACGGGAGGCATCTGCGTACGGGAGTGATCCGAGGTATTTGCCGGCTGCAATCTGGTCGATGGTTTCGTAATGACCCAGGTTAGGGTAGGTAATGGTGCGGAAATCTGTCCCGCGTGCTCCCGTTCCCCGATTGTCCACACAGGCAACGATATACCCATTTTGAGCAAGCATTTGGTGCCAGAAATAATTGAAGGGATCTCCAAATCCCCAGGAATTTAATACTTGCTGATCGCCCGGGCCGCCATAGCAAAACATCATAACCGGGTATTGTTTGCCGGGGTCAAAGTTGGGGGGCTTGATCATCCACCCATTAAGTTGGGCACCATCTGTAGTCGTAAAGTCAAAAAAGTCTGCTTCTCCCAATGTGAGGCCAGCGACTTTTTGGCTAAGGCCCTCATTCGCTTCGACCACTTTGACTACTTTTCCGGATGAATTTGCTAGGACTGTTTTTTCGGGGGAATTGTGATTGCTATAGCTATCCACAAAATAATTTCCTGCTGAACTAACTGTCACGGCATGAACGCCAGGTTCTTTTGTGAGTTTCTTTTTCTTTTTTCCGTCAAGACTTACGGAATACAAATGGCGCTCCAGTGGTGAGTCTTCGGTGGAGGTGTAATACAGTCGATTGGTATTCTCATCTACTGCCACAATATTCATGGCTTCATATTCGCCGGGAGTCAGATCTTTTACCAGATTTCCTTCGCCATCGTAGCGGTAAATGTGATAAAACCCTTCTTTTTCGCTTACCCATAGAAAGTCATCGTCCTGATCGAGAAAATGCCATTTCTCCATTCTCCAGGTCAAATCTGAAACTTCAATATAGCTTTCTGATGACTCTGTGAGGAGAGAGCGGGTTTTGCCTGTGCCAGCATCAATTAAGACCAGCTCCAGGTGGTTTTGCAGGCGATTAAGTTGCTGAACGGCTACTTCGTCATTGGTTCTCCATCTCATGCGAGGCAGGTAAAAATCGGTAGCCTCTCCCATGTCGGCCATGATGGTATTACCACTGGCTAATTCGTACACATGAGCGCTGACTACAGAATTTTTCTCACCAGCCTTTGGGTATTTCCAGGTTTCAGGATGTGGATACAATTCACCAAAAATAGGCATGACAAATTCGAGCACCTCCGACTCATCGAAGCGGAGATAGGCAATTTTATCGCCTTCAGGAGACCAGAAAAATGCACGGGTAAAAATGAATTCTTCCTCATACACCCAGTCCGTCATACCATTGATGATGGCATTCTTTTTTCCATCGCGGGTGATAGGCGTGATTTGGTCGGTGGCCAGTTCCTGTCGGTAAATATTGTTTTCAAATGTGTAAGCAACATGCTTGCCATCAGGAGAAACGACTGGATTGCTTACCTTTTTTCCTTCATGCAACAGGCTGATTACGCCGGAAGCACGATCCACCACCTGGTAAACGCTCTTGCTGGAAAGGCGATAGATATGCTCTGTTTGAGCAGCCAGGAGGATTTTTTTTTCATCTTCACTGAATTCATAGGAACGAATTTCAGCGGCCGATACCCCTCCTTTTAAGTCGATTTTCTTGAGATCCAATATGGCATCTAGCTTTTGATCATTTTCAATGCCATATCGCCATATACTTTGTTCTTCCAATACAGAATAATATTGGTCATCATTCATCCATCGAAATTCCTGTGGGAAAGCTGGAAGGTATTCATATCGAACCCAAAGCTTTTCCAGGGTGATGTCTCCTGGGCCTCCGCCAGTTTGGCCTATGATGGGGCCAGCGACGAACATAATCAGAATCAGCGAGCAAAAGATCTTACGCATAGTGTATTCAATTGAGAATAAGTGTATCAAAGCTGCAAGGCTTATGTTGAGTGAGTAGAAGTTATGAATAGGTACAAAATTAATCCGGACTTGGTATCCACGCAAAGTTGGGGTGGGAGAGACTTCCCAGATATAATACGCCATTTTTTTCCTGTACGCTGGTAATCGGCGCAAATCCGCCAAGCGGGTCTTGCAGATTATGAACGACTGTCCCCACATTGTCGAGGCCCAACACAAAGCCATAAGGAGCCGGTTGAGGTTGGAGAAAGAGTGGGAGTCGAATCACGATTTTACGAAGAAAAGGATAGGGTAATAATTTGTCGAGAGCTGGATTCCGAAGGGTAAATAAGGCTACCCAAAAAATGCCATCTTCGCCGGTCGAGACGCCATCAGGAATTCCGGGTAGGTTATCTGCAAATATGTCGGAAGTGCCTTTATTTGGCCCCTGAAGCCAATATCGATGAATTCGATACCGCCCGGTTTCATTCACCAGAACAAAAGACTGATCCTGACTGACGGCAACTCCATTGGCGAATCGAAGACTATCCATTAGTAAGGTCGTTTCGCCAGTTTGAGGATTGTATTTCATGAGCCGACCATTAGGACCATGTTCAATAATATCTTCCCGGTAGCGATGTTGGTCAAATTTATGGGAAGCATCAGTGAAATAAATCATGCCATCAGCTGCGATATCCAGGTCATCCGTGAATTTAAAGGGAACTCCTTCACAGCTTGTTGAAAGCGTCGTTATCTCTCCATCGGGGCTAATAGAGAGCAGCCCCTTATAGGTGTCAGCCACTATTAGCTGGTAGGTGCTGTCAAAATGTAATCCGAGGGGCCTGCCACCTGTATTGGCAAATATTTGAGGCTCCTTATTTTCTGTAGAATATTTGAAAATAACTCCATTACTCAGCCCTCCATATAGAATGCCGTTGCTGTCAATGGCAATATCCTCGGGGCCTGTTCCCAGCACGCTTGCCTGATGAGTGGCGATTTCCAAATGGCTATTTATTGCAAAATCCCCCTCTAATTTGGGGGCTGGATCGGGCTGCCATGCATAGGGAGAAATACTAACAGGCCATAAAAAAAGGTAGGCAACCAGCAGCAGAAAACATGCGAGAAAGATCCGCTTGATCAATTTCATGAAAGGAGGTTAAGGGTGTGCTGCCTGTTGAGCGTCTTGTTCTTCTTTTTGCTTAGCCCACCATTCCCTAAAGGCAGACATGGGCAGGAGAAATTGGAAGGGGTCGCAATCGAGTTGGTCGAGTACTGCCTGGGGCGGGGATTGGAACCGTGCTTTTTTGATAGCAGCAAAATCGGGGTCTTTGGCGACTTTTTGCATGAACCTCCCATAAATAGGCATGGCGGTGGCAGCTCCTTGTCCGAGTTTGAGAGATCGGAAATGTATTCTTCGATCATCCGCACCCGCCCATGCGCCCGCAACAAGTCGGGGTGTCATCCCCAAAAACCAACCATCTGCCTGTGCTTGAGTGGTCCCTGTTTTACCTGCAATATCCTGGGTAAGACCATATCGGCTCCGAAGCCCGGCAGCTGTCCCTTTGTTCACGACGCCCTTGAGCATATGCACAATCATATCGGCAGTTTCGGCAGAACAGGCCTGCTGAGTTTCTATGGGTTCTGATTGTTCCATCAAAACCTGGCCGGTTCGATCTTCGATACGATAGAGCCAGGTAGGAGGGATGTATTTCCCATGATTGGCAAGGGTACAATAGCTATTTACCAATTCAAGCAGAGATACTTCTGCTGCCCCCAAAGCGAGTGAAGGTACCGCAGGCATTTGGTGTTGTATCCCTGTTTTTTGCGCAAAGTCCAGTACTTTCTTAGGGCCGATTTGCATAATCAGGTTGACAGATACTACATTGACTGAGTGGGTAAGGCCACCTTGCATGGAGTATTCTCCGCCATAGGATTCGTCGGAATTTCGGGGTGCCCAATCATCGTATTCTTCAAATACTACTTTCTCGTTGGATATGTATTCACAGGGATCAACTCCATTTTCAAGTGCGGCAGCATATACGATCGGCTTGAACGTTGAGCCCGTTTGCCGGTTGGAGGTAACATGGTCATATTGAAAAAATCGATGGTCAATCCCGCCCACCCAGGCCTTGATGTGTCCTGTCATGGGATCCATCGCCAAAAATCCAGCTTGCAAGAGGTGCTTATAATGCAGAATGGAATCCAGTGGGGACATCTCTTTGTGTAAAACGCCCACTTTCCAGTCAAAAACCCGCATCGGAACAGGCTCTTTCATTACGGAATCGATGAATGCTTTACTTTTTCCGGCAGCGGTTAATGTACGATGTCGCCTGCTCTGTTGTATCGCTTCTTTAATGACAGGATTTTGACTGGTTTTACTTCCTGTTGCCCTTGCATGGTTATCGAAAATCTTCTGAAGCCGTTGCATGTGTTCCTGCGTGGCTGCTTCTGCGTACTGTTGCAGCTTAAAATCCAAAGTGGTATAAATCTTCAGTCCATCGAGGTACAGATTATAGGGACTTCCATCTTGCTTGAAGTGGGTTTTGCACCATTGGTCGAGTTCAGGGCGAATATGTTCTCTGAAATAGGGTGCTGGCCCCTTGTGGTGGTTGCTGTAGGTCATGTTAATTTCCAGGGGCAACAATTTGAGCGAGTCAGCAGCTCTCATGGATAGGTATCCATATTTTTCCATTTGGTTCAATACTACGTTCCGGCGCTTAAGTGCGGACTCGGGATATAAGCGGGGATTGTAGGCAGTAGTGGCTTTGAGCATGCCAATCAACAGGGCCGCTTGTTCTGCCTTGAGAGAATCTGGGGATTGACTGAAGAAGCGATTGCTGGCAATTCGGATTCCAAAAGTATTTTCCCCGAATGTAACAGTATTGAGATACTGAGTTAGGATTTCTTCTTTGGAAAATACCTGCTCCAAACGTCGTGCAATGAAGGTTTCCCGCAGTTTATTGACCAGGATGCTGGCAAAGGAATATCGCTTCCTTGGGAACAGGTTTTTAGCCAATTGCTGACTGATCGTACTCCCTCCTCCTGATCGCCCATCCTGAAGTAAGATAGATTTGAAAAATACCCGCATGAGACTGAGTCGATCCAATCCACTGTGCTGGTAAAATCGAGCATCCTCTGTAGCGACAAGGGCTTGTACCACATGGGAAGAAATTTCTTCAAAAGTAACAGGAACTCTTTCCTGGAGATAGTACCGGCCCAGTAATACACTGTCCCGGGTGTAAATTTCTGCGGCCTGCGGAAGCCTGAGCTTGGCAAGTTCTTCTTCTTTTGGCAATGGGCCGAAGGCACCCAGTAATACCGCAAAATATAAGGATACCCAGGTAAGCCAAATGAGTAAGCCCGCACAAGTCAGGAAAAATAATCGTGGATAGCCAGTCCGGAATCGTTTGACTATGCCGGGGCGGAAAGGTTGGACAGGAATTTCAGAAGGATTGTCGGAATCCATTCAGGTTGTGTGTTGAGTCAGGTATTAAGTCCAAAAACCGTTTGCCAAATATAATAACAATGCAGCAAAAAGTTAATATGCTCAATTTTCTCCTTACGATTACTTTTTGATCTTGAATAAATGTTTCATTTTTTGAAACTTATATGACTAGTGGAAATATTCGGCAAACTTGATATTTGAATTTTAAGGTATATTAATGAAGAATTGCTAACTTGCTTTTGCCCTGACAAAGCACGCCAGCTACTCTCTTGTTCAGTGCATAAAAACAGATGATATGAACGCTGCTAAACGTACTGTTTCTCAAACAACAGAAGCTTCCCTTGTATACGATAATGTGCCTGTAGAGGCTTCTTTGGCTGGGAGAAGCCCGGACGTTGCCAATCAAACGGAGGATATGTCTGAATTCAATGAAGGGATTGTCAATCCCAGAACCACTGTTTTGGCTGCTACCCTGATGTTGTTGGTATTGGCAGGAATAGCTAGTTTGCTCCTATTCTAACAGATAAATACGAAGCCTGTATGAGCAGGCTTGGCCTCACAAGATAAACAAAAAAAGGAGCCTCATTGAGGCTCCTTTTTTTGTGGTATGCAATCTTTACTGAACGACAATGCGTCGTGCAGCTGTTCCTTTACTGGTTTCGACCCGCAGGAGATATACACCGGCAGGAAGCGTATCCAGGTTGAATTCTTCTTCAAACTGAGTTACGTTGTCTGTGCGACGACTTTGAATCAGTTTTCCTCGTGCATCCATGATGCTCAGACGAACATCATCCCGTTCTTCAAGTGTCATTTCTACTGTGAAAGAACCATTGTTTGGATTTGGGAAGAGATTTAACGCGCTGATTCCAGCTGCAAGTTCTTCATCAAGACCTACTGTACATGCTTCACCTGTAACAGAAACAGTATCCATGATAACACACTCATTTGCGTCTGTTACGGTCAGGAAATAGTCCCCTGCTCGTAGCAAGAAAATAAAGGCTCCGCTTGCAGTAGTTGTGCCTGTTTGCACACAATTCTCATCCAAGGTAGGATAAGACCAGGCATAGGTATATGGGCCGGTACCTCCGGTAGCGGAAGCGGTAGCTGTTCCGGTAAAGGGTGGGCTTGAATTCAAATTAGGAGTAGAGCTAGACCCGATTGCCAATGGAGCGGGCTCGTTGACCACGATCGAAGCGGAAGTTGTACAGCTATTTCCATCAGTCAGGGTAACGGTATAGGTTCCTGCCCCAAGGCCCGAAACAACCGGTAGAGTAGAAGCTGAAGGGTCATCCCATAAGTAGGAAATTATTCCTGTTCCCCCGCTTCCCAATACGGAAACGGTACCATCGGCAGCTGCGGCACAGGTTACGTCATTAGAATCCAGCTGCGCAAATAGGGCAGAAGGTTCAACGATTTCAACACTGGCAAAAGACGCACAACCATTCGCATCTGTAACGGTTATGGTGTTGGTTCCAGGGAGTAATGCTACAGCGGATGCAAGCGATTCTCCATTGCCCCAGGCAAAAGTATTTCCGCCTGCACCACCAGTGGCGGTTACAGTTGCAGCACCATCATTAGCACCTGCACAGGAAATGTTGGATACACTGGTTGGGTCTATGGTTAAAGCAGGTGCACCTACATTGTTCAAGACAATCTCCTGAACATCGGTACAGCCGGCGGAATCTGTTACAGTTACAGAATAAATACCGGCAGACAGACCTACGACAGAGTCATTGACAGAAGCGCCTGCAGCTGCATCCCACAGGTAGGTATAAGGAGTGATTCCTCCAGTAGCTGTAATGCTTAATGCACCATTGCCTGCCCCACAATCGGGCTGTAGGATATTGATCCCATTGGCAAATGGGTTCTGATTACAGTTGTAGAAGAATTCTGCTGGGTTGGTGAAATCAGTACTTGCATCAAAGGTTACATCGGAGAAGTACCAGAAAAATACCGGATCATCATTGTTACCGGGCATATCCATTACTACCGTTGGGATTGTGTGGATATTTCCGCTTACAAGGCTGACAGGAGAAGTTTTAGGCATCAAAACACGACCTGCCCAGTTGGCATCATCAAAAGTGTAATTCTTCACATCAGAAAGAAGGAAGCTGTTTACATCCATTGCACGTGCGAGTAGATTGGGATTCAGGTTGTCGCTGGTGCCAAAGTTTCCAACGGTATCAGTATCTGTCCAGAAGCAATACACAACACTTCCATCAGGAGAGCGGGTCGCCTGAAACCATGGGTCAGCTGTAACGTTATCAGGAGCAACGCCGAAGGTTCCCCGGAAGGTTCCCTGATCTGCAATGAACGCCATGTTCCAATCTCCAAATTGATCTTTTGTAAAGTCAAACACAGACATTTTGAGTCCGGATTGGATGGAGTAGTTGGTTCCATTTCCTACCAGGGAAAAAATGTGAGGATTGTTATTAGCGTCAACCACAAGATCAAAGTCAAAAGCCACAGTTGGGTTGCCGGTACCTAATGGATTTCCAACAGAGTCAGTAAAGAAATTAATCTGCTCAATCAATTCCGGGAATTGATTCATGTTGAACTCCTCAGGGTCAGACCAGGTAGCACCTCCATCAGTAGACTCCATTGTGATAACTGTGTAAACAGAATCAATGGTGGGATCTTTGAGGTCTCCCAGAAACGCAACATAGCCAGTGGTTCCATCAGGGCTAAAAGCGATTTGTGGACGGGGAGTTGTAGGGACTGTCGCAAGGTAGTATGGGTTGAGGTCGAGGGCGATGGTTTTAGCTTTTGACCACTTGATCTCATCATCTCCCGCATCGTAAGCACCCTTGTTGAGGATGATTCCGGCAGTGTTGTTTCCTGCACCATCTCCGGTTTGGTTTACGTACCAGTACTCTCCTGGAATCCGCTCAACAAGCGAAAGGGAGATGAATTGGTCGCCTCCCTGGTCCAGATAATCTTCTTGAGATACGACAAAGTCGGTAGTAGCAGATGCGCTATCAACCAATCCATGTACATTTCCATCCCAGCTTGCGCCACCACCAATCGCTCCAGCAGTCAACACGGCTCCTACATACACAAGGTTCAAGTCGTCAACAGTGGGCGTTGCGCCTCCATTTGCAAAAAATGCCAGGTTGGGATAACGTGCGCGGAAGGTATAGGCTGGGTTAATTGTACCCAGGCCAAAGCAATGTCCGGAAGGAGCACCTGCTGCACTGTTTACCGATACGCCACCCCCTACATTCCAGTTTAACCCTCCGTCATTGGAGATGGAATAGCGGAAACGTCCATTGTCAAAGGTAGTACCGCCACATTCGCCTATGTTATGGCGATATAGGAATGCAACAGATCCACCACCAGTTCCGATTCCGGGAGCCGTTACGATCTGATTGTTGTCCTGTGCGATGAAGGTAAAAGCATTGGAAGCTTCTCCGATTTTGAAGCTGGTTACAGCATCAATCATCGGGGTTCCATTGGGTACATCCGTACTCCGGTTGAGAATAGGCGAGGAGGGCTCAGTTTCGGTTATCGGAGGGAGAGCCTGCAAGGCATCGATCCGGATTTGGTCCGATCTGAGGATCATTCGATTCGCCTCTTGCGCATAGCCAGCTGAAACCAGCAAAAACATGCACAATAGTGTGAATAAGTTTTTCATAGTCTACGGTTAGGAATTTTGGTTAAGTTAAAGCCCAAAGTAAGAAAAAAATACTTGTTAGTAAAAGCAAAAGCGCTTGCTGAATCCGGGCGATATCCTGGGTATCAGATGTTTCGCAAAGAACGCAATGCAGGGAAGTATCTCTGCTTCTGGAACAAAGTTCCGTCTCAGTTTGAGGGAAATGAATGTAGCAGAAGGCCATCCGGTAAGAATAAGGTAGGGGATACCCTATGAAATGCTTTCCGAATTACGTAACAAAAATAGGTAGCAAGTAAAAAGAAAGGAGCCCCCTTTGTGGGGGAGCTCCTGAATAAAAAATAGCTTATTGAACAACCAAGCGTCTTGCGATAGCACCTTTGCTGGTTTCTACCCGAAGCAAATATACTCCGCTTGCAAGCTCACTCAAATTGAAAGTCTCTTCAAAATTAGTTGCATTTTCAGCACGGCGACTGGTAATCAGTTTTCCGCGTGAATCGAGAACGCTCAGGCGTACATCGTCGCGTGTATCCAATGTCATTTCAACGGTGAAAGTACCGTTGTTAGGATTTGGGAACAAGTTGAGGGAATTGATACCGACAGTAAGCTCGTCATCAATACCTACTCCGGTGTCCTCGCAACCTTCACCCCCTACTGCTACAGTATCGATAGTTGCACAGCTATTCACATCTGTAACAGTTATGACATAATCAGTCGCTGGCAAGAGGAAAATGAAGGCACCTGTCTGCGTTACTTCATTGGTATCACAATCGATAAAGGTCCATGAATACTCATAAGGAGCTGTTCCTCCGCTGGCTGAAGCAGTTGCCGTTCCTGTATAAGGAGGCGATGTATTCAGGTTAGGGGTCGTGCTGGCACCAATCGCCAACGCAGCAGGCTCATTAACAATGATAGACTGCGTAGAGGTACAGTTGTTCTGGTCCGTTACAATTACGGTATACGTACCAGGCCCTACACCACTCACTACAGAGCTGGTTGCATTGGTAGGATCATCCCACTGGAAGCTAAGAAGGCCTGTTCCGCCACTAGCCAGAGCAGCAATGATACCATCTCCTACTCCAAAGCAACTTACGTCATTTGAGTCCAGCGCAACATTCAGAACCGCAGGCTCTGTAATCGTTACGTCAATCAATGAAGCACAAGTGTTTCCGTCAGTAACAGTTACCGTACTTTGTCCTGGAGGAAGCGCAACTGCTGCTGCTGCTGTCTCTCCATTGCTCCAGAGGTAGGAAAGGGTTCCTGTACCGCCTGTTGCAGTTACGGTTGCAGCACCATCATTGATCCCTGCACAAGTGATTGCAGCAATAGAAGTAGGATCAATAGTCAATGCTGGAGCATTTGCATTATTCAGGATAATATCCTGTACATCTGTACATCCAGCTGAGTCAGTTACGGTTACGGAATAGATACCTGCAGAAAGGCCTGTAACAGTGTCATTTACAGAAGCACCCGCAGCTGCGTCCCATGCATAGGTATAAGGTCCAATTCCACCCCCTACAGTAACAGAGAGAGAACCATTTCCTACGCCACAATCAGGCTGAAGCTCATTGATGGTGTTGGTGAAAGGATTCTGGTTACAGTTGTAAAAGAATTCTGCCGGATCGGTGAAGTCTGTACCTGCATCAAAAGTTACGTCAGAGAAGTACCAGAAGAAACAGGGGTTCAAACCTCCCGCAGGAGCATCCATTACTACAGCAGGAATGGTGTGAGTGGTTCCATTCTCAAAACAAACAGGAGCAATTTTTGGCATAAATGCACGACCTGCCCAGTTCAAATCATCGAATGTAAAGTTGGTAGGAGCAGTTGTCATGAATGTATTTACATTCATCCCCCACATAATCATGTTAGGCTGATCATTGTCTCCGTCTCCAAAGTTTCCAGTAGTATCCGTATCAGTCCAGGAAACATAAACAAAATCGCCATCTGGTGTACGACTTGCCTGCATCCATGGGTCAGCTGCACCTGCATCTACATCCCAGTCCCAGCGGAAGGTTCCCTGGTCATCGACAAATGCCATGTTCCAATCACCAAACTGATCTTTAGTAAAGTCAAAGATAGACATTTTCAAGCCTGACTGGATAGAATAGTCAAGTCCGTTTCCAACTACTGCAAATACGTGAGGATTATTATTTCCATCCACTACGAGGTCAAAATCAAATGCAGTTGTAGGAATTCCAGATCCAAGCGGGTTCCCTAAAGAATCCGTGAAAAAGTTGATATGCTCGATCAGCTCAGGAAATTGACGAATGTTAAATTTTGTTGTATTATTCCAGGTAACTCCAAGATCTACACTCTCCATCCATCCGATAGAAAAAGTAGAGTCAGATCCACCTTTAAGGTCAGTCAGGAATGCGATGTAACCGGTAGTTCCGTCAGGGCTCCATGCAATCTGAGGATTGAGTGGGAAGGAGCCATTCAGGTTCAGGTAATGGTTAGAGTAATCCGGGGAAAAGGTTTTGATCTTGGCCCACTTGATTTCGTTGTCAGACGCATCGTAAGCACCTTTGTTTACATTGATGCCATTGATAACGTTTCCAACTCCGTCGCCAGCGCGGTTTACATACCAGTACTCACCAGTTACACGCTCAGCTAATGAATTGGCCAGTAGCTGATCGCCACCTTGATCCAGGTACTCTTCTTGAGTGATCTGAGCAGGGGCAAATGGAGCCGCAGCTGCATCATCAACGTAGGAATGGAGGTTTCCGTCAAAATAGGCTCCTCCTCCAATTGCACCAGGAGAGAGTACGGGTGCTACACCGACCAAATTCAGGTCAGAAGCCGCAGATCCAGGTGCGTGAATAGCAATATTTGGAAAACGTCCACGGAAAGAAAATACGGGATTGATTTCTCCATTTCCAAAACAGTGTCCGGTAGGAGCACCGGTTGTGCTGTTGACGGAAACACCTCCGCCGACATTCCAGTTGAGTCCACCATCTGTAGAAATTGAGTAGCGAAGGCGACCATTATCAAAAGTCGTACCCCCACATTCTCCAATGTTATGGCGATGCACAAATGCAACAGATCCATTTCCGGTACCTACGCCGGGAGCAGTAACGATCTGATTAGCCTCAGTAGAAATGAAGGTAAAAGCATTAGATGCTTCTCCGATCTTAAAACTGGTTACGGCATCGACCATTGGCGTGCCATTTGGAATAATAGGTGCCGTCCGGGTCGCAGCGGAAGTATTGGTAGGCTCAACAGGCTTTAGCAATATGGGCTTGTCCACATTTAAGTTTACCTGATCTGGCCTCAGAACCTTGTGTTCTGCTTCCTGTGCAAATGCAGTCGCTGTAATAAGCAGTAACGTGCACACAATTGTAAATAAGTTTTTCATAGGTTTACCTTGCATTAGGGGAATTTATGAATAGTGAAGTTCAAATAACCGAATTAAATCTTGGAACAAAAAATATTTAAGATCTCGTAGAGTTTGAAAATAAAGGCTTATAGTTTTTGAAAAGAAACTATGCTCATTTGCCAGGATGAAGACCAGGCTCCAATATCTCAACCGGTAAAGATATTGCCTAAACTGTGGAATGGGGGATTAAAATTGACCCTTTGGTTACGCGATTAGACTTGTTGTAAATAGATTATTCCGGCATAAATGGCTGTTAGTCAATTTGTTGAGCTGGATATGCTATTACAGGTTTTTTTCTTTCTCCCCGTTAGTAAATCATAACCCGGCGGCTATGCTTGCACATCTTGATTTATAACCTGTAGTGGGTATACATCGCTTGGTAATGAAGATGGTGGCAAGGACTAGAGAAGCAAGGTTTGATAGGTCGAAGGAATTCCTTAGGGCATAATTCCCCCATTACCTTTCAATAGGGAAAATCATAAACTGTCTGAATTTGAGGTAAGTGTCGAATTTAAGTTAATGCGATTGATTCTGGTTTTATGCCTGTTTTGATGGATAAAATTTGGGTGCAAGTATTTGATTATGAGCAGCTTAAATAGCTATTTTTTTCAGGTGAAATACATCAGTATTCTGGTAAGCTTCTCATGAAAGGAAGAGAGGGAGTGAAAAAGCGCAGCTGAATGAAGGCCCTGATTCGGCGAGGTAAATTAGGATTTGTATTTCCCAAAACAGCCTGTATATTTGTATCGACAATTTGAATACTTCCTCCGGGATGTTTTTCAGGTTTATAGAGAAGAGGCGAGAGATTTGGCTCAATGACCCTCTGGCAACCATCAAAATTGAAAGGTGCCCCTTCCAAGGCCTGTTTCAGGCATATATAAACACTAAGAACAATGATGTATTTTCAGTACCCATTCATCGAGTCCGGAATCCCAGATTGTACCCATCCTAAATATTCTGCAACCACTGGCATCGTAACACGATGTTGTTGTCGCTAATGGCGACCAGTATTGCGCGAATTATTTTCCTCCTGTATCGGTAATAATTGTAATACTTCGCCTATTAAGGTTACGATGGCTTTTGCCACGTTGCTTCATTTGCATATTCAATTTTCACATAATCATATTCCTAAATTAACTAGAACCATGAGTAACCCGTATCGGTTTGAAACGCTCCAACTACACGCTGGGCAAGAAGAAGTCGAAGGAACAACGCGTTCACGCGCTGTCCCGATTTACCAGACCAGCTCCTATACTTTTAAGGATAGTGAGCATGCTGCGAATTTATTTGCACTAAAAGAGTTCGGGAATATTTATACCCGAATCATGAATCCCACCAATGATGTATTTGAAAAGCGGCTAGCAGCACTTGAAGGCGGGGTAATGGCCCTGGCGACTGCATCAGGACAGGCTGCTCAGTTTATCGCCCTGAATAACATTTTGCTAACGGGAGATAATTTTGTGGCATCTCCTTATTTATATGGGGGTACCTACAATCAATTCAAGGTAGCTTTTAAGCGCCTGGGGTACGATGCACGTTTTGCAGCAGATCTCAGTCCTGAGTCCTTCGAGCCTCTGATTGACGAAAAAACGAAGGCTATATATATGGAAACTATTGGAAACCCAGGTTTCATAGTACCGGATTTTGAAGCCTTTGCGAAGCTGGGTGAGAAATACGGAATTCCGCTTATCGTGGATAATACATTTGGAGCAGGAGGATACCTTTGTCGCCCGCTTGATCATGGGGCAAACGTCGTTGTGCAGTCAACTACCAAATGGGTAGGAGGGCATGGAACCTCGATTGGGGGAGTGATCGTTGATGGGGGTAATTTTGATTATGGTACCGGAAAATTCCCACAATTTACTGAGCCATGCGAGGGATACCACGGTATGATATTCAATGATATTTTTGGGGTAGGGGGGCCTTTTGGAAACATAGCCTATATTATTCGTTGCCGGGTAGAAGGATTACGGGATTTTGGTCCTTCCCAGAGCCCTTTCAATTCCTTCCTGAACTTGCAGGGATTGGAGACCCTCTCTTTACGGGTTGAGCGCACGACTGAGAATGCACTTGCACTTGCTAAATGGTTGGATGCGCATCCACAGGTAGCCCATGTCAATTATCCAGGATTGGAGAGCAGTCCTTCTCATGATACCGCTAAAAAGTACCTGCGCAATGGATTTGGCGGCGTACTTACATTTGAATTGAATGGTACGAAGGAAGACGCAGTTACAGTGGTCAATAGCATGAAGTTGGTGAGCCATCTTGCCAATGTAGGGGATGCCAAAACGTTAATCATTCACCCTGCTTCCACTACCCATCAGCAACTGTCTGATAGCGAGCAGCAGGCGGCAGGAGTTAAGCCTACCGGGCTGCGGGTTTCTGTTGGCTATGAGCATATCGAAGATTTGAAAGCTGACTTTACACAGGCATTTGAAAAAGTGAACGCGCCCGTGAATGCTTAATGGGACTCAAGCGAATCTTATTATATTTGGCCTGCCGCAAATTTGTTTGCTGGCAGGCCACATTTTCTTATAATAATCGAGTATGAAATTAGCCGCTTTTCAGCATGATCAACTTTTCCCATTAGAGGCAGGCGGCCAATTGCGTAGCATTCAGATAGCGTATCATACTTACGGTGAATTAAATGCAAATCGGGATAATGTGGTCTGGGTATGTCATGCGCTAACGGCTAATTCAGAAGTGGCAGACTGGTGGTCAGGAATGTTTGGAGAAGGGTGTGTATTGGATCCGGGAAAAGATTTTATCATTTGTGCCAATATGCTGGGGTCCTGCTATGGTTCCACCTATGCACTTTCTTTAAATCCTGATACCCATTCCCCTTATTTTCATGATTTTCCAGAAGTGACTGTGCAGGACATGGTCCGTGCGCAGCGATTGTTGGCAGCAAATTTGGGCATCCGGAAGATCAAGCTGGTAATCGGAGGCTCAATGGGGGGGCAACAAGTATTGGAATGGGCCTGTCAGGCACCAGGGTTGGTGGAGCGTGCAGTTCCCATTGCAACCAATGCCCGTCACTCTCCCTGGGGGATTGCCTTTAATGAATCACAACGGATGGCCATTGAAGCTGACCAGAGCTGGAAAGAGGACAGTGAAAAAGCTGGCCTGGCTGGAATGCGTGCTGCACGTGCAGTAGCCTTATTATCCTATAGAAACTATGATGCCTACCTCCAAACCCAGTTAGACACTGAGTTGGAGAAGCGGGAAGATTTTCGAGCCATTTCCTACCAGCGATATCAGGGGGAGAAGTTAGAACGTCGCTTTGATGCCTTTGCCTATTGGACCCTGTCAAAAGCAATGGATTCGCACAATATTGGTAGGGGGAGAGGAGGACTCGAAAAGGCGCTCGGTGGAATTAAGGCTCAGGTCCTGGCAATTGGGGTGGACTCAGATCTTTTATTTCCTATCGCAGAGCAAGAATTCATCGCCAGGCATACGCCGGGTGCTAGATTTGCTTCTGTTGGTTCCCGGTATGGACACGATGGATTTTTGATTGAGGCGAAGGCACTTATGCGGGAAATTTTAGGTTTTCTGGGTGAGTGATCAGTCGCAACTTTCTCTGCCGGGTCGCGTTTCTTCAATAGGGATTTACTATGGAGAAATACCACGATAAAATAAAAGGGCGGGGTGCCCAGCTCAATACGCCCAATCCATTTCGGAAAAACCAATACGATACGGAAGAGACTGACGGGTTGGATGAGGCAATGGTGCCTGATCCGACAACTGAGTACATCATTGAGCAGCCAAAATCGATTATTAACAAAGTGAAAAGCCCGGATATCCCGGCTGAATATTCCATGAATCCCTATCAGGGATGCGAGCATGGATGTGTCTATTGTTATGCCCGCAACACACACGAATTTTGGGGATATAGTGCTGGGTTGGATTTTGAACGAAAGATAGTTGTCAAGCAAAATGCTGCTGAGTTATTGGCCAAAACCCTATCCGGCAAAAAATGGAAGCCTGCTCCGGTTATGTTTTCCGGAAATACAGATTGTTATCAGCCTATCGAACGAAAGTTAGAGATTACACGTGCTTGCCTGGAGGTATTTCTCCAATATAAGCATCCGGTGAGCCTGATTACTAAAAATAGCCTGATCCTTCGGGATTTGGATCTCTTAACAAAACTGGCTGAACTCCGATTGGTTCGGGTGTTTGTGAGTATAACTACCCTGGACGAGACGTTGCGAAGAGCAATGGAACCTCGAACTGCTTCCGGAAAGAAACGACTGGATACCATTAGACAATTGACAGATGCGGGCATTCCGGTAGGGGTGATGATTGCACCTATTATTCCAGGCTTGAATAATCATGAAATACCGGGTATAATGGAGGCATCTGCACAGACAGGGGCAAAAACTGCAGGCTTCACCATGGTTCGGCTCAATGGCCCCGTGGCAGACATCTTTGAACATTGGATTCGCCTCCATTTTCCAGATAGAGCAGAGAAAGTCCTCAATCAAATCAGGTCTGTGCGCGGCGGCGAGTTAGGGGAAAAGCGATTTGGGAAACGAATGCGGGGAGAAGGATCGGCTGCAGATTCCATCGTGTCCTTATTTAAGTTGGCAAAAAAACGCTTTATGTCAGATGGGAAACTGCCGGCATATGACACCCGTATTTTTCAGCCACCCGGAGATGGCCAACTGAGCCTATTTTGATTCTACTCTCCATTTGCATCAGATCAATATCCTTCCACGATAGATTTATACAGGATGGTCCGGCAATGAGTAGCATCAAGGGTGCTACTCATGATACCGGAATTATCAGGAGTAGGCATGAGCGTATCTGTACATTCAATCGATTGTGCGTCTGTATGAGAAGTGGCCTGGAGTGCGTCGGCAGACCAAATGGAGTTAATAAGAGCAAACAGCAAGGCCCCCAGCCCAATGGATATGAAAATCCGCTTGGCTGCTAATGTTGGGCTGGGGCGTTGAGCTGTAAATAGCATAATGTTCCTGTAATGGGGTTGAGCCATTGTAAACAAAGGATCTTCCTTCCTTCCTTCATTCGTACGATAGACGATGATGAGGGGAAAAATGCATGCAAAATGTGAGAAAAATCGTAAAAAAGTGCTTTTCGACTCTGGATCAATAGACTACCTATGAGAACTCCTCCTGACATCAAGTGCCAGAATCCTGAATCCGGATCAGTAAACCCTCTTCAATAGACGAAATGCGGTCTTAGGGACTTCTGGTTATGACAAAGCAGGAAATAGTAATAAAGACGTGATCATTTCTCAACAAAATATGCATCGGGAAATATTCGCTTCATTCTCCTGTCAATATCACTAACAGTAACCCGGCCATCCTTGTTTTCGTCCAAGCCTGAATTCTGGGTATAGGCGCGAGAGGGCTTGGCATATAGCGCGTAGCAATAGTCTTCGTCTAATGCTTTGGGAAATAATACTGCCAGGTACAGATCGGTCAGGGTCTCATACTCACCGTAACGCTCGCGGGCTGTTTGTAAATATTGATACACATAGTCGAGCTGGTCGAGGTGATTCAGGTTTTTGAGCTGCTGTAGGGTGATACCTAATTCCTTTGCAGAAATTGGCATCCACTGGATGAGACCAGTAGCACCACTTCCTTTGAAGTTGGTGACGGAGGCATCAAACTTAGACTCCGAATACATGATAGCCATCAGCCATTCTGCGGGAACATTCAGGGCTTCCCCGACATCCCGGACTTTTTCTTCAAATCCTGACACATCCGCGACATACACACTGGCTTCATCCAATAGGTAGAGCGATGCGGATTCTTCGGCAGCGGACTTTGCGCTACCGGGGTTAAACATACTGTAGGTAAATAAATTGCTGAGTACAATGGCAAGTGCTGCTATCCCCAGGCTCTTTGCACTGAACTGCAATTTGGGGGTAGGGGACTCTACAATGTAGAATCCTTTTGATTTTTCGATACTCTGCTTGGGGCTAAAAATGCGCATGACGAGAAGCTTTAAGTCAGTTAAACTTATTTTCACCAATATTAATAGCAATGATACTAATAATATTAGATATACGCAAGCCATCTCATATATGTTGTGCTTCTTTTTGCTAAAATAATTGGACAAATTAGCTAGCATGCTCATTTTATTAACATTTAACTCAAAACGGAGCGGGCGATCACCATTTTTTGAATTTCGGAAGTGCCCTCACCTATTGTACAAAGTTTGGCATCCCGATAGAATTTTTCAACCGGAAAGTCTTTCAAATACCCATACCCTCCCAGAATTTGGACAGCATCATTTGCTACAGCAACTGCTGTTTCGCTGGTATATAATTTGGCCATTGCAGAGTATTTTCCTACTGGCTCTCCTTTATTGATTTTATCCGCAGCTTGCAGGGTTAATAGTTCGCCTGCATCGATCCGGGTTTTCATATCGGCAAGCTTAAAGCTGATTGCCTGAAACTCATAGATGGCCTTATCAAATTGCTTGCGTTCCTGCGCGTAAGCAAATGCAGCTTCAAAGGCCCCTTTTGCTATACCAAGCCCCAGGGCAGCGATAGAAATTCTCCCGCCATCCAGTACAGCCAGGGCTTGCTTAAAGCCGTCGCCTACCTGTCCCATAAGTTGAGATTTGTGGATCCGGCAATCTTGAAAAATTAGCTCTGTTGTCTCGGATGCACGCATGCCGAGCTTGTCTTCCTTTTTCCCATGCGTAAATCCCGGAGTGCCTTTTTCGATGATAAAGGCACTTGCATTTCCTCGGCTCCGTGCCGCGCCCGTTCTTGCAACTACTACGGCTACATGGCCGCTTTTTCCATGCGTAATAAAGTTCTTGGCACCATTTAATACAAAGTAGTCCCCATCTTCAATGGCTACTGTGCTCATATTGCCTGCATCAGACCCGGTATTGGCTTCGGTTAAGCCCCAGGCGCCTATCCATTCGGCTGTAGCAAGTTTGGGAAGATATTTAGCTTTTTGTTCCTCATTGCCAAACTTCAATATATGACCCGTACAGAGTGAGTTGTGGGCAGCCAGCGAAAGGCCAATCCCGCCGCATATTTTCGAGACTTCACTTATGGCAGTTACGTATTCATGATAGCCAAACCCCGAACCCCCATATTGCTCGGGAACCAGGACCCCCATGAGACCCATTTCTCCCAATTCGCGGAAAATGCCAATAGGAAATTCCTGCGATTCATCGTATTTCATTACCACCGGTCGTAGTCGCTCTTCGCCATACCGACGAATCATGTCTGCGATCATGATTTGGTTTTCGGAAAGTTGAAAATGTAGGCCTTGAGTATCGGTTGTAGTCAGATTCATATAGTATCAAATTGCGAGTCGTAAGTTACGCTTTGCCGAAGCAAAAGTGCACTTAATTTAGAGGATTTCATTACCAGCCTTTATAGATAAAGGAAGCATGTGTTCACAAAACGTACGAGGGGCTGGAAAGGTTTACATCTCAAAGTAAGACTTGAGTTCGGCGAGTGCTTCAGGCGTCATACCATCTACCATAGCTACCTGATCCCATGATTCATACCAGCCCAGTTGTTTCCTGTGCTTTACGATGGCTTCTGAGAGTTGACGACTAATGGAGGGGTACCCTGCAAGCCGATATGCCGGAGAGGCATTAAGGTCTTTTCTGGGATAGCTATCTGTATCGCCAATCCGAAGCTGACGGGTCATGAGTAGATAATTTGTTTCCGACAACCCATATACATTTTTGAGCTGAGAAAGGGATTTGAAATAGCCCAGCATTCTTCGATACCGGACGATTCGTGGTGCTAGTTTTGTCCCAATGCCTGGGAGTTGTACCAATTGCGCAGAGTCAGCCATATTCAAATCCAGAATTAGCTCGGAATCCATGCTGCGAGTTGCTCCTATTCGAGCTTGGCCGAGGGGCTGCTCGGAACGTGCATTGGGTGCGTTGTTGTCTTCTAAACTTGCAATAGGACCACTTCTTCTTGGCTTATCTGAGGGATACGGGGTTTCCGCTACGGGTTGGCCGCTTTTCTCTTCCTGTTTAGCACTTAACCATGCAGGCATAGTTACGGGGTCTACATATAAGTAGGGAACTACCCGCTCAAATACTTCAGGCTTCAGGTTGAACACCTTGCTGATTTGGCTGGTTTCTTCAAATCCCCCTAAGGCATTGCGGTAATTGATAATCCGCTGACTAAGCACCTTGCCAATACCTGGTAGCTGTGCGAAATCTTCCGCATCCGCAATATTAATATCCACATTGAGAATCTCTTTGGAGACATTTTGCTGAGGTACAGATCTGGTATTGTAGGCAGAAGCGGGGATCGTAGAGGAGTTCGTATAAAGTGAGCCCTTTATTTCCTCAAACACTTCCGGTTTGATACCATATACATTTGCGATCTGGTCTATAGAAGAAAATCCACCCATTACATCGCGGTAATTAACAATGCGCCGAGCTAATACTGGTCCTATGCCACGAAGTGCTACAAATTGACTGGTATCGGCGATATTTACATCCAGGAGGATGGCAGCGGTTTCTTGTTTGATTGGAGTGATCGCTTCTTTTGGAAAAGCGAAAGAGGTATCCTGAGGGATGAAAAAGGCTGCACCAATGAAAACACCGACAGCAACAACCAATGTAATGGTTAATGCTACAAAGATTCCCTTTTTCTGAGGGGTATTAAATGTTAGTCCTTCTTTTGAAGACATAATTTTTAGTATCCAAATACTACAGCAAAAATCGTGCTAGAATTCAAATAATTCGCGCTAAAATATTATTCGATTCTTACTTGTAAAAAACGAATTTCGTGCGCCAATATTTTGGGGAAGTCAAAACAAGCCGGGAAATTCGAATTTCCAATAGAGTAAACGGGAATTTGGATATCTTGTTGTTGTATATTCCAAATATATTTATATTCTAGTAATAAAACAAAATAGTTGTGTTGTCCCTTCTTACATTGGGAGGGAATTTTATTCGGATTGTTGGAATGATTTATGACTAGTTGATAGTCAGTAGGTTGGGCTAGGGGAGAGGCAGGTCTAAAGGCTGACTTCCCGCTTTTGATTAGCTTTGGATTCCTGACTACTACCGTTGCTGGGAGTAGAAAAAGGAATAGAAAAGGTAAATCGTGTTCCTTTACCTTCCTTAGATTCGAGTTTGTATTCGCCGTGAAGTTTGTCGATCGAGTTTTTTACAATGTACAAACCAAGCCCTGACCCTTTAGATTTTGTGTTCGCTCGATAGAACATTTCAAACACACGATCCTTCATCTCGTCTGGAATACCTACCCCATTGTCTGTAATTGTAAACACCAGATTGGACGCTTTTTGGCGGACTGAAATTTCAATCTTTGGAGAGCGCTGATTCGGGTTATGGTAGTTGATACTATTGCCAATCAGGTTTTGGAGGATGGAGGTAAGCAGGTTTACATCTGTTTGAAATTCCGCATGCTTACCCACCTTGACCGAAATATTGACATTCTCTGCTTCTTTCCTGTGTTTGAGGCTCTCTACAATATCCCAGATGAGTTTTTCTACCTCAATGGGCTGTATTTCCGAAATAGCCTTATTGAGTCGGGTAAGGTCAATCAAATCTGTCAGAATCGCATCTAACCGCCTTGTGCTTTGGTCAATTAGGTCAAAGTACCGAATTGCCTTGGGATCAGAAACTTCATCTCGCGCAATGCTACTCAAGCCCATTATCGACGCGAGCGGCCCTTTTAAGTCATGAGAGGCTTTGTAGGTAAAGGAATCCAGCTCGAGATTTTTGTCTTTTAGTTTTAGTTCCGCCTGCTTGCGGCCGGTTATATCTGTGATGATGGCGATGGTGCCTACCACTTCATCACTGGCGTCAATGTATGGGGCTCCGTTGATCAGGAGCCAAAGACTACCTCCATTACGCCTTTGGACTTTCAACTCATACTGGTCAGCGATTCTATGCGCTCGTAACCTGGAATGGCTGATTATTTTTTCCCGATTATTAGCTTCCGGAATAACTTCATACGATTTCTGCCCAATCATTTTTTCTCGGGGCATTTGCAGCATTTTTGCGAGACGGCTATTGACGAACAGAATTGTTTCATTCATATCGGTCAACATCATTCCATCATTCATCTTCTCTACCAGTATCCGATATTGCTGCTCACTTTCTCGTAGGTTCTGCTCTTGTTGTTTACGTTCCGTAATGTCCTGAATTTTAATCAGCATATTATCGGATTCCGGCGTTCGTATTCTTGAGAAATAGATTTGAACCTGAATCGCTTCATCAGCTTCTGTGTGGAGGGTGTAGTAGCTCTTGTCCTGAAACCCGGGATCGCTGTTTGCCACTCTGTTTTGCAAAAATTTCTTGTCCAGCCCCAGCATGTAGAGCAATTGAGTACCATTTACACTCTCTTTGCCTTGTACCCGTGTTAGGTATTTCCCGGCTAATTCATTTTGATAAAGGACCCGTTCACAGGTTTCATCCAGTAAGAAAATTCCATATACGGAAGTATTTAGCAAGTCGCGAAGGAGGTGTGCCGCTTCTGTCTTTCGCTTATACACCCGCTCCCTGAAAAGTACGTGAATACCTGCAAATAAAGTTGCCAGGGCGATTATGATGACAAATAAATAAGGATTTGTTTGAGGCGCGCGTGCATAAAAAGTCAGGATGTTAAAGAGAAGCAAGCTGGAAACTGCAAAAACCGCATATTCGCCAAAATTCCGAAAGGAAACAGCGAAAAAGATATGGCTAACAATCAGAATATGCGTAAAGGTTGTTTCGAGATTATTCTGATAAGCGAGGTATATGACTGCGAGATAAACAAAAAGATAGCAGAAGGAGGAGTAATCAAAGATATTTCGATTGACGGAAGGGGAGAGGAGGCTGAGAAATGCTACCAGGAAACAAAGTCCTGCCGCGCCTGCCCATATAAAAGCCGGGCAATAGGATTCCGGCATGAAATGATTAATGAGAAACCCTCCCAGCATCATAAGTGCGCCTACAGCTATGAGAATACCACGTAAAATACGGGGATCATCATCTGCTAGCAGTCTGGATATAACGGGAAGCTTAGAAGCTGACATGCAGGGAAAGACTGAAAATTACTAATGGGCAAGATCTGGCTTATCTATTTTGCCAAAAATAATCAAAATAATCTGGTGTGCGAACAGTACAGGTTTTCTCACTACTATTTGCCCGAAGGAATATGAATAGGAGGAAGGCCGCCTTGAAACGTGCTTAAGAGTTGATTGCTTCAACTTTTACCACTTCAGGTGCCACCTTTAAAATTGCCTGCTCCAGTCCGATTCTCATTGTCATATTACTCATACTACAGGATTCGCAACTACCGAGCAACTCCAATTCTACAACCATATCATCTCGAACCTGATGCAAGCGGACATCGCCCCCATCTGATTTGAGGTAGTCCCGCATGGAGTCCAGTGCAGTTTCGATTCTGGAAATTAATTCTTCGGATGCTACCATTCGGTCCAAAATAATAAAACTAGGTTTGTATTCCAATGTTCCGGCCGTAAACCTGTACTAGGACATCATCTCGACCTTGCTGGTTGGAGGCTGTTGTGCATTGCGTATTGCAATCTGTTGTGCCAATAATTGCGCCAATTCGTAAAAAGCAGCGCCTTGTATGTCTGTTTGATCGACCGCAACAGGAACTCCCTTGTCAGCATTGTCGGCCAGGCCTTCCCGAATGGGGATTTGGCCTAATAGAGGTACGTCAAGATCTGTTGCGAGTTGCCGGCCTCCTTCTCGACCAAACAAGTAATATTTTTTGTCGGGCATATCATCGGGAGTGAAATATGACATGTTTTCAATTACCCCAAGAATTGGAACCTGAATTTGGGGGAAACGAAACATTTCTGCTCCTTTTCGTGCGTCGGAAAGGGCTACCATTTGGGGCGTAGTAACGACGATCGCGCCAGTAAGCGGGAGTGCCTGAACCAGGGTCAGGTGAACATCTCCTGTTCCGGGCGGCAGGTCAATCAGTAAGTAGTCAATTTCTCCCCAATTGGAGTCGAAAATAAGCTGCTTAAGGGCCTTGGAGGCCATAGGCCCCCGCCAGACAATCGCCTGATTGGGCGGCACCAAAACGCCAATGGACATAAGTTTTACCCCATGTTTTTCAAAGGGAACCAACAATTCTCTTTCGCCAACTTTTTCCAGTTCAGGACGCTCATGTTGAAACCCAAACATCATCGGTACGCTAGGCCCGTAAATATCAGCATCTATCAGGGCTACTTTGGCGCCTGATTTCGCAAGGGCTACTGCGAGGTTAGCGGCAACAGTTGATTTGCCAACCCCTCCTTTTCCTGACGAAATGGCTATAATATTCTTAACCTGAGGTAAAACCTGGTTATTATTCGCTGCCGTAACCTGGGCTCCCATCCGCACATTCACCTCGGCTTCTTTGTCCACAAGCAACTTAATGGCATTGATGCAGGCATTTTGAATCGCTTCCTTCATCGGACAGGCTGGCGTGGTCAGGACGACAGTAAAGGAAACCTTTTTTCCGTCTATCTGAATGTCCTCAATCATGTTTAGGGTTACCAAATCCTTCTTGAGATCCGGATCATCGACATGGCTTAAGGCTGCCAGCACTTTCTCCCGCGTAATTTCCTGCTTATTCGATTTCTTAAACATGCTTCAAATTTACAATAAAACTACAAAAGCCTAAAAGAGTTTGAAGCTGTGAAAATATACCTTTGAATTAGCGAAATTGCTACAATTGTTCAAAAATGCTTCTGTCAATATTGTCTGAAACAACAATGTTGGTAAGTTCTTTATTTCCCCTGCCGCTGGAGAGCATGATGGCTCCATGTTGCACATAATCTTCCCAGGGATTGATGAATCTGGGTTCTGTCAAATCTGCCTCCGGATAGTAGGACCATTGGCTGACCAGATGATTCTCCTTATCCACCCAAACCTGATACTTATGCTGAGGATAAAGCCCCACTTCTTTGAATCGCAATTCTAATACGTCAGCAGGCGCTCCGGCTTGCGTAGTATCTGCTCCTACATACGTAAGAGTTACGCCAGAATCCTTCAGTTTGAAAGGCATAACCAGCCAATAAGAATCATTAATCCAAATAGACAGTGCCTTATGCATCCGATCGGCAAGGCTATCGGAATGGGTAATCATTTCTCCCGCTTCTGTTGCGCTCCCTTCCTGGGTATGGATATTGGTTAAATAGGTAAAGTCTTTTTTTAGCCCCTCTATTCTAACATCACCGGTCCATTTATCCCAGGTTAATCTTCTGTTTCCGAAGAAATCCCAGGCGATGTACCGGGTTTCATTCCAGGCATCTCTACCGCCCATTGCTTCCATTACCTGGTCTGCAATTGCTATCGCTTCAGGGTCAGAATGTTCGGTGTCAAATCCGGGGAGTGCTGGATTGGCTTCATGTGGGCCTGTAGTGGCCTGTGTGGTGTCAGAACCGCCACTTGTTGGCGAGCAGGCAAGCAGGCCCGCGCAGAGGCTTGCAATAAGGAGGAAATGAGTAAAGAATTTCATGGGAATGTGTTTGTGGCAAGATACGGAACTTGTTTCAAATCTTGCTACTTGAAGTGGGAGTAGTTGGTATAGGGCACAAGTGCGAAACTCGTTCCTGCCACTCTCTAAATTTCCGCTAAAGGGTCAATAACTCCATTTGAGTCGGAAAAATAAAGCTGTGGCACCATGCCCATACCCTTGTGGCCGGTCTGAAAAAAATGCCTGGCCGATCAAATCGATGTCCCAGTTTTCACGAATAGAATAGGTGAAGGTAGGAAAGAAGACGGTAATGTGTTGGGTAGGGGAATAGATTGCTGAACCTGAAATGGAAAAGAGGGGATTAATCTGACCGCTTGCCTGAACCAACCCAGCCCATTTGCCCGGGAATAGACTTTTGGGGGAAAGGCTGGCGGAGACAAGGCCGCTTTGTAAACTATTGCTGGATTCTCCCAGGCTATTATATAAGATAGCCCCGCTTATGTAGGGTCCTTTTGCAATGAGGTAATCAGCGGTGATAGAAGCACTGAAAGCCGAAAGACTGTCTTGAGAATGGACAGTAGGTTCAAACCAGGTGGCTTCTCCTTTGAATCCGGTGCCGCCGATACTACCTGCCCAGCCCACGCCGGTAGCAATATCTCCCCGGGCATATCCGCCCAATACTTGAATATCATAGCCTTTTACATTGAATTTGTACAGACCGGCTCCTACGGATTCGCTGATATTTCGGCCAGGTGAGAAGGCGACTTCTGCACTTGACATCATGCCTGGATAATAGGTAACCCGAATGGCGTCACTTCCCGGTCGTTCCTCATAGTCAAAGTCCAGAAAGTTGAAGGCATTGAATAAATCATTGGGTGTCCACACCAGATTAATGCCCCAATTGATACGCTGACGGCCAACCCGGATGTCCCATTTCCCCTGAGTATAATTGACGTAAGCGCGGTCGATGGTGCTGTGAAGGACTACGGCAGGGTCATTGAGCCATAATTTGGATAGATTGACCAGGCCTGCGTCCTGATTGATGACTTCGCCATAACTTTGCCCAAATTGAAAAGGCGCGAGCTTCACCTCCTCACCATAAAATATCCGATTCCGCGCTTCGATCGCAATCTTCCAGGTGTCATTCGGGTACCATCGAAAATTGAGTCGGTTATGTAGGAGATTGTTTGTCGTAGCCTGAATTCCCGGGGCATCGTAAAAAGTCGTGGTCTGCAGGTATTTCACATAGCCGGTTAGTTCTGTTTTTTTAGGTTCCTGTTGTCCCATCAGGCTTTGAGGAGAACATAGCCATAACAAACCTGCGCTGAACCCAACGAGGAAAATAATGATATGGGATGAGATAAAGGTTCTCATTATGGATTCCGTACGTCGCTCACGATTTTGCCATCTTCCAGGGTAATCACTCTTAAGGCCCGATCAATTACCCGTTGATCATGTGTCGAGAACACAAAGGTCGTATGCTCCTTCTGGTTCAGTTCTGACATGATATCCAGCAGGTTGGTAGTGGATTTTGAATCCAGGTTTGCGGTGGGCTCATCGGCAAGGATAAAACTTGGCTTGGAGGCCAATGCCCGTGCTACTGCGACGCGTTGTTGTTGTCCGCCAGAGAGTTTCGAAGGGCGCACATTGAGCTTATCCGATAGCCCCACTTCCATCATGAGCTCTTCTACACGCTCGTTTCGTTCTTCTTTACTTCTGTTTTGAAGTAACATGACAAACTCTACATTTTCTTTAGCAGTCAGAACCGGAATCAGGTTATATGCCTGAAAGACAAAGCCAATATTGTTGAGACGGAAATCGATCAGCTCATTATTGCTGAGTCCGGAGATGTCGGTTCCGTTTACGTGTATTGTGCCTCCGGTGGGAGTATCCAGGCCTCCTATGATATTCAGGAGAGTCGTTTTTCCAGACCCGGAAGGCCCAACAATGGCAGTGAATTCTCCGGATTCGATGGTAAGGTCGACTCCATCTACCGCATGAACGGGTACCACGCCTTTGTAGGTCTTGTGAAGGTCATGCGTTTCAATGACTGTGGAAGGAGTATGGGGGTTATTTGTTTGTTTCATGATAGATTGCGTTAAATTCAGGAA
>CAYGTH010000012.1:0-2094 GCA_964352745.1 uncultured Bacteroidia bacterium | reverse complement strand
TATCTACTACATGCTTCTCATGGCTTCAACGGGTTTTAGTCCCAGCGCTTTGAATGCCGGATAAATGGAGGAAATGAGGGCGGTTATACCTACCATAATAGCGATTTCCCCATAATAGCTCAGTTCCAGATGGGTATAAATCATGCTGTTGTAGCCGATGCTGGAAAGTCCTTCCGAAAAGGCACTCATATCGATCCCATTTGTACCAAAATAATGGATGGAACCGTATGCCATTAGCAGACCAATAGGAGTTCCAATCATGGAGAGCAATATGGTTTCCAGCATAATCATGGAGAATATCCGAAACTTATTCATTCCCACTGCCATGAGCATACCGAGTTCATGCGTGCGCTCCAGGACCGCCATGAGCATGGTATTGATGATTCCAAAGGCGAGCGCAAGCATGATGATGACGAGGAAAATCCTCATGTAGGAGTCAAAGCTTTCTTCCATCATCTTAAGATCAGGAGCCAAATCCAGCCAGTCTTCTGTCATGGCCTCGGGGTAGGTCGTGCTGAATGTGTTTTTTGTGGCCAATACTTCATCTTTGCCTTCGAGGAGAATGGCGACTTCGTGTATTTGATTATCTATTTTGAGGAGCCTTTGAAGGTCCTCAGCCCGGACAAATACCCGTATGTCGTCGTACTTATTGTTGTAGGTCTCATACAAGCCGGAAACCCGAAATGCGCCCGCTGTTATCTCCCGGTTGACATCCTGAAAGGTGAGGACTATTTTTTTGCCTTTTTGCACCTTAAGCTTATCCGCCATTCTGCGACTGATGAGGATAGGGTTCCGTTTGTTCACATCGAGGTAGTCACCCTCGACCATTTTGCTTTTGAGCTGAGTAAGTTCCTGTTCTGATTCAGGGAAAATTCCAGTAATCATTACGCCGGCATCTGCCTTTGCAGAGGCACACATGCCGAGGCAGAGTACTCGCCCGCTAACTGCCCGAACACCCGAAAGAGAATGTGCGGTTTCCAGTATCTGATTGCCATATTGTAAGGTTGCGGCGACTTCTATTTCGCAATCATTCTCATAATCCGGATTGTGAATCTGAATGTGTGAAAGCTCCTTTTCGATTATATCCTGGGCCCTGCCTTCTGCCATGCCAAGAGAAAAGGATATGAGAAACAGGCCTGCCCAAATCCCCAGGGCCACCGCAAAAATGACAACTGCGCTTCGGCCCAGATTTCGCCAGATATTTCGCCATGCTATGATTGGTACCATAATAGGATTGAGTTACTACGCCCGCATTGCCGATACTGGCTTGAGTCGGGAGATTTTGATAATCGGATAAATGGAAATCACTAAGGCTATGATGAATACACAGGCAGCATTTATGAGAAAATGCGAAGGGTTTGTGGAGGTGGGAAAGAGGGCTTCAAAGCCATAAGCTTCATAGACTTTTTCCGCTTCTGCGCCCATATAAATAGGATTGTGGTTGAAATAGAAAACCAGGGGAAGCGCAGCAAGGCAGCCCGCGAGTATGCCTAATAAGCTAATGAGCAGCGTCTCCAGGACAATCATGACAGACAGTCGCATTCGCTTCATGCCAATCGCCAACATAACTCCAAATTCAAACTCCCGCTCCTTGGTCATCATGAGTACTGTACCAAACATGCCAAAAGAGATAATGAGGTAGAGAACTCCCAGGAAAATATAGTTCCCGCCTATATCCACTTTCATGAATTGGACGAATTCCGGCATCATCTCTTCCCAGGTCATGACTTCGTAGTCAGCAGCTAATTCTTGTTTGAGTTTGCGAACAACGCGATTAACATCGTCAGCCTGGCTCACTTTCAGCGCATAAGTCGTTAGTCGATTTTCGGAGCCATACATCCGCTGGGCTTCCGTTAGCGGGAGGAAGACTACACTCTTGTTCAAATCCGGCGATCCAAAATGAACAATACCTTGTATCGGATAGAGGCCCACTGCGCTTACTGCATGGTATCCCTGGCCGATTAGCGTCAGGGAATCCCCCAGGCTAAGTCCCAGGCATTCGGCCATGCCTTCCGCTATGAGCACCGATCGGTCGGATGCCGAAAAATAGGTGCCGGAAATCAATTTGGTTTCGAGTAAGGAAAGCGCATTCTC
>CAYGTH010000011.1:23658-39260 GCA_964352745.1 uncultured Bacteroidia bacterium | reverse complement strand
AGGTTCCTGAAGTCAGTATTTTCTAAGGAAATTAGCGTTCCAAACATGGTCTTATAGTTTAACTTTTACAACCACCTTTTTGAGAACCGAAGGAGCGTCTGCCTGAATACTGGTCATGTGAAGATCTTCGGGAAAAAATATGGCAAACATCCCCGGTTCAAATCTCATAAGACTTACTTCGCTTTCGTAGAAAGCATAATCATCCTTGCGACTTTCTACAACAGGTTTTTGATCTGCTAATTGGCAGAGCCCCATGTATTCTGTTCCTGAAATAATATATTGCAGATCTATATACCGGAAGTGTGACTCCAGTTTGCAGGCCGCTTGTTCTTTTGTTTCATACTCCAAAATAAGGGCGAAAACATCCTCCCCGTCAATTTCATGCTTTCCGGGAGCTAGGGTAGTTAAATCGGTTTCCTGAAGGAAGGTGAATGCTTTTGAGAATGAATCGCTTAAGTGGGCATACAAACCAGAATTGTCAATTTTGTCAATTATCATAATGAGATGTTGGTATTCGGAGAAACAGCGAAAAAGTACGGATAATTTAACTTGAATTCTGATTAATTATTAGTAAATCTAATATGGTGAAATGAACGAATGGAGGGACGATTAGTGGATTTTGGTTTGTAGGGGAGATGAATAATCTTCCGTCCTGTCGAGTATCTATAGCGAGATACCTTGATGATTTGTAAGATTTGCAGTCCGAATGATACTGGATATTCTTATTGCACTTTCTTTCTTGTCGAATGATAGCTAAAATCCTCATCACATATCGAATGGTGATCCTTGTCCGGATTTCCTGTCTGCTTCCGTACTTCCTTCTCCTACAGAATAAGGCGCAAGAGTGGACTTGGATGATTATCGAAAGGAATTGACCTAAGTAAAATAAGAGTTGAAAATATTGGGCACAAAAAAAGGAGAAAACTCAGTTTTCTCCTTTTTTTCATGGTGTTTATATTTCAAGACCTCATGGTCGCTACTGGTTGTCATCTGCTTATGGATTATATTACGCCAGTGAGGATCAATTGGTTTTCGGTAATGAACAAGCGTGTCAATCCTAAGAATATCCGTGCTAAGTAGCCAAATCCCGTCTCCATTGGCCCCGGATTTATTTTCAGAAGCCGAAAAATTCCTATCTTGCGATAAGCCATTTGGGGTGGCTACCTGTTAATAGAGTCTTAACTTTTTACTCTTGGCTTCCTGTTCATCATTGTTTTACGATATACTGATATGCATACATTTCAGGGAAAAACGGTTTTTATTACGGGCGCGAGCCGTGGCATTGGAAAAGCCATTGGCCTTCGACTTGCACGGGAAGGTGCGAATATTATCATTGCTGCCAAGACCACCACGGCGCATCCCAAACTCCCTGGAACTATATATTCTGCGGCAGATGAGATGCAGGGAGCAGGAGGTCGTGCCCTGCCACTCATAGTAGATATTCGCTCAGAAGACGCCGTTACCAATGCCGTCAAAGAGGCGGTTGCGCGGTTTGGGGGGATTGATATCCTGATCAATAATGCCAGTGCAATTCAACTGACCGGAACGCTGGAAACCTCTATGAAGCGCTTTGACCTGATGCATCAGGTCAATTTTCGGGGTACCTATATGGCCACCCAAAAGTGTATTCCCTATTTGAAGAAGTCAGAGAATCCCCATGTGCTCAATATTTCGCCACCGCTAAATATCGAGAAGCGCTGGTTTGCCCCTCATGTGGCCTATACGATGGCCAAATACGGAATGAGCTTTTGCACATTTGCAATGGCGGAAGAGTTCAAGTCAGCAGGGATAGGGGTTAATGCCTTATGGCCCCGTACAGCGATTGCTACGGCTGCTGTTCATATGATTGGCGGAGAAAAAATGATGAATATGTCCCGTAAGCCTGAAATTATGGCTGACGCGGCTGCCTTCATTCTTCGGCGAAACAGCAAAGAATGCTCCGGCAATTTTTTTATTGACGATGAAGTCTTGGCAGCGGAAGGGATTCGTGACCTATCCCTTTACGCCGTGTCTCCCGGTTCTGATCTCCTGCCCGACTTTTTCATTTAATAAGGAGCTGCTTTTTGAGGGGGCCTGGGATAGGGCTCCAATAAATTGACTGATCCGGTAAAAAAACCGATCTTGTCGATCTCGCAAACCTATTCACATAACCCTTCTCATGAACGACGCACAATTACATCTCGCAGTCAACCACTTCCCCATCATTGGTGTTATCATTGGCGCAATAACGCTGGGGGTATCTATTGCCCTCAAAGAAAAAGGAATCCGGAAAGCCGGTCTGGGCATTTTGGTATTTTCGGCAATTATGGCGATCCCTGCATTTTTGACAGGGGAAGGTGCCGAAGAGATTGCCGAAGAGATTGCGGGCGTTTCCCATGATCTGATCCACGACCATGAGGAACAAGCCGAGAGCTTTTTGTGGCTGACGATCACCACAGGTATATTGGCACTGTTTGCCTTGATTCTCGACATTCGCAATCACAAACGCGCCCAGGTATTGGTCTTTGCCACACTCCTGATTGCGGTGATGTCCATTTACCTTGGCCGCGAAGTCGGCGTTTCCGGAGGAGAAATCAGACATCCGGAAATACGCGAAGGGTGGGTGCCAGAAGCGGGGCATGAGCATGGCTGATGGCCTCAACTATTGATCCTCTCCTCTGCTTCGCTCAGGAGGAAATATCTGTTCTCTGAACCCTGAAAACCCTGAGCCATGACTCCTGACCCGCTAGCTCTGCCCCCTACTCTGTCATATATTCCCACAAGCGATCCGCTGTACGCTGCACAACGGGTTCTCCGGAAACCTGTTCTGCCGGATAGATACCTCCGGCACACGAAGTATTGATTTCAGAAAGTACCCGTTTGCCTTGATCTCCCATCAGGGTATCGATTCCGTAGAGTACGATGCCCTTTTCCTGCATGACGGGATGGAGTTGGGCGACGATTTGCTGCTCGTCTGAATCTGCCATAGCCGAGGTGGAACTCCCACCCTGGGCAATGTTACACATCCAGGATCCCTCGCCTGGGAGCCGAAGAGAAGCCCCGACAATATGGCCGTTTACCACAAGGATTCGCTTGTCTCCCTGGTCGACATGGGACAGGAATTTCATAGCCAGGTATCCCGATTTGGCCTGCTGTTCAAGTGCTGGCAGCATATCTGCCAACGGCTGTGACTTGCTTCCTTCCCAAACCTGATCTTCTTCAATCTTCAATATACCTTTTCCACCAGCGGCCAAAAAAGGCTTCAAAACGATGGGGAATTCTTTGCTGTAGTTCAGGATTTCTGCTACCGAATAACAGAGTTTCATCGGGGGGCAACTCTCCGGAAAATTCAATAAAAAGGCCTTGGATCCTGTTTCAAGTATGTTCTCGGGTCGATTGATTACCCGATCTCCCCAGGTTTTTTGGATTTTCTGGAACAGGGAAAGGGGATTGGGTTTGGGGATTCTCAACAATACCCAATCATAGGACTGCAGGGATATTTTCCGGGTATTGGAGGCGAAAATTTCGTCTTTTCGCTCAAATTGAAACCCCTTGTCAACGGATATTCCCCAGAGCTTAGCGTCGGCTTCGCCCTGAAAAAATTCCATATTTCCCAGGGTACTGCGACTTGCAACCTCAATCTGCTGACAAGCTGGATGCTGAAGCATCGTTCGCAAAAGCGGGTACAAAGATTCGTGTGAACCATGTTGCCCGTGATCTGTGAGCACCAGTAGCCGTAATGGATTCATTTTTCTTTATTTCAATATGCCGAGATGAAGAATTCTCGAACCTGTTTGATTGAGCGGGTTTACGCTTTTTCCAATTACGATCCCGGTTTCAGGAGCAAAATACTCTCGGGTTACATCTCCAAAAATATTTCGTACCCGTGCGATGCACTTGCCCGCTTCTACTATTTCTGTAACCCTGGGAAAAATTTCCAGAACTCCGCCCCCTACTGTATAGATCCAGTACGATCGTTTACACTGGATCGTAGGATTATCTGGTAGCACGATTTCCTCATCAATCATATCCAGGTGACGCATGACATTCAGGGTACCCGTAATAGCTGAACGGATCATCCCCTTTTGAAAGGTATGGGGGTTGCCGGCTTCAACTGTGATCGCAGGAATTCCCAATTCCGTAACAGACCCCCTAAGGGTTGTATCTGGTCCTGGATTATTTACAATGATCTCAGCATTATGAAGCTCAGCCATCTTGGCTGTAACCGGGTCATCCATATCAGCGCGAATGTAGTAGGAATTGATACGTCCAAAACTAGCCGTATGCAGGTCGATCTGGTATTCAAAATTACAGGCAATGCGGTTGATAAATCGATGGGCGTAAATTTCACTCATATTCCCATCTGGTTTTCCGGGCATAATCCGATTCAGGTCAATCCCATCATTGAAATACCGCTGATTGAGGAGATAGCCTGGAATATTGACTACAGGAACTCCTACGAGCGTGCCTTTGAGTTTTGAAATATCAACATACTGAAATACTTTCTGGACAATTGGAACCCCATTTAATTCATTGCCATGTACAGCTGCGGTAAGCCCCAATACAGGCCCATCCGATGTGCCTCTTGCAATCATTACTGGAACTTTAACCGGTTGTCCCAAACCGTTTTTGATTAATTGTACCCAAAACCGGGCAATGGTTCCTTTAGGTACAGCAGCTAAGTCCAGTTGTTTGACAACAGGAGCATCTGACATTGATGTATTCATATTTATAATTTTATTTCCTGTAACAGGACACTGTCATCATTGAGAGAGCGAAACAGGCGGGTTTTTAGACGACCTTTTTTATTGAGTAGGGTAATGGCCATTTTGTCGACAGCAATTAAGGACAGCACTGTTTGGATATAGCCTTCAATGAGCTCATCAACACTGATCCCTAATTTGTTGAAGTCCTTGCGATCCATCATTAATAAGCGTGTACTATCACTACTAAAGGACCCATCAGGGTTTTTATAGGAAAGGTTGGTGCCCAGAATATCCCATGAATCTTTGCCGTTTTCCAGGGTATTGACTAATGGACTTTTAGCACGCCGCGCATAAATAGCCAGCGGCCGTAGGCCCCCCGATTGGGAATGGATCATCATCCGGATATCTGCGACGAAACTTTGGTTGCGCCGTGAAGGCATCGTACCTACATGGTAATACTTCCCGCCACTCCCGGTAGAACTCCAATGATAGTTACCGATCAGACTCTGAACGATAAACAGGTCGTAGTCAAAATCGAGTTCCATGAAAGCGGCTAATTCTGCTTCATTCACCAGGGTATATACACCTTGACCAGCATTAGAGTATGGGACTTTCACTACGGCCTGCCCGCCCAGCTTTTTTACCCAAAGGGGAATTTCTTCTTTGTGAACATCCCAAATGGTTTCGGGCGTATGAATTTTCAGCCCTTTAGCAGCTAACTCTGCATTGTAAAAGTCATAGGCTTTTGCTGCCATCATCTTATTGCGCCCGCCTGCCAGGCAGCTGATGATGGGATTGAGGATAACGGTTCTACTAAATACCGGGATCCGATCCCAGGGTTTTTGGGTCACATATCGAAAAGCGGCCCGGATCGGTCGCCATTGATCCTGATCATCCCGAATGTGCAGAATCTCTTCTTCAAAACGGAAGGGCGGATTCGGATCATCCTGATAGCAAGGCACATACCAGACCGGTTCATTAAAGATATCTGCCATTGCGGAGGCATAACCCGAGGCTTCCATATGATTTTTGTCATATAACACAGCCAGTTCCCCTTTAACCTTTGACCGTTTCGTTTTCAAATAGGGCCGAAATGTCTTGGCCATATATGTCAAATACCCACCCGCCTCCAGGGTTTCGTCGAGCAACGGCATAGATTTTTGGCCAGAGGGGCTGGAGTTAGTCTCGATGACGACCATTTTTCGATTTCCCTGCTCATCTGTTACATGGAAAAGGTCTGCACCTCCATGCATAAAATGACTGGGTTTATAGGTCAGGATTTCCTGTAAAACCCGGGGCTCCACCTGCGGATGCAGGTGACAGTAACGATTGATGATTTTTTCATTCTCCAGTCGAAGAAAGAATTCTACCATCGGATGAATCTGGGCATTGAGCACTTTTGGATACCAATGCTCTTCTCGCTCAAAATGCTCAGGCAAGATTTGATAAGGGATATGAATAGATTTCGTTTCCATCACAAGTTATGATGTGATTAATTTTGCGCAAATAGACGTAATTTTTCTGGTTTTATTCCAAATTTCTTCGGATGCTTGCATGCTTCTTTTCTATATTATTCACATGCAGAATTACCACGAGTTTTTATCCCAAAGTTTTGATTTCCCAACAGAAGTATTCTCGGTTCACGAAGATGAATTATATTTTCATAAAGTGAACCTTATGGAACTGATCGAAACCTATAAAACACCGCTTAGGTTTACCTATTTGCCGGTTATTGCGCAGAAGATCCAGAAAGTTCAAAACTGGTTTGGGCAGGCAATCAAACAGTATGACTACGAGGGTTCCTATACCTATTGCTATTGTACCAAGAGTTCTCATTTTAAGCATGTACTAACGGAAGTGCTTAAGAATGGCACTCAGTTGGAAACATCGTCAGCATTTGATTTGCCGATGATCAGCGCCTTGTATCGGGGAGGCTTTTTAGGAAAAGATATTCAGGTAATTTGTAACGGATATAAGGATTATGAATACAAACAGAATATTGTGGACATGATCCATGATGGGTTTTCCCAGATTATTCCGGTATTGGATAACAAGGAAGAATATAGTTTCTATCAGACAGAATTAGAGGATGATTTTCAGGTCGGCATTCGACTGGCTACAGAGGAACCGCCAGACTCTAGTTTTTATAGCAGTCGGCTTGGCCTGAAAAAACAAGACATTATTCCCTTCTACAAAGAGCGAATTCAGAGCAATCCCTGTGCAAAGGTTTCGCTCTTACACTTTTTTGTACACACAGGGATTCAGGATTCTCCCTTTTTCTGGAGCAGTCTGAGGCAATTGGTCAATCTCTATTGCGAATTCCGAAAAATCAATCCCCATCTGACCATGCTTGATATAGGGGGCGGGATGCCATTTCAGAATTCTCTCGATTTTGAATTCGACTATGAATACATCATTACAGAAATTGTTCGGACCATCCAGGAAATTTGTAAAGAGCATGAGGTACCCGTCCCCAATATCCTGACAGAATTTGGGAGCTATACGGTAGCGGAAAGTAGCTGTACCTTATTCAAAGTACTCGGGAAAAAACAGCAGAATGACCGGGAGAAATGGATGATGATTGATGGGAGTATCATTACTATGCTACCCGATGTGTGGGCACTAAATCGTCGTTTTATCCCCTTGCCGATCAATAATTGGGATGCTGGATATGAGAATGTTTTCATTGGGGGTATGACCTGCGACAGTGATGATTATTACAATCATGAGGCGAATGTAGATGCGATCTACATGCCAGCTACCCGAAAGCAGCAATACATAGGATTTTTCCATACAGGTGCCTATCAGGAAATTCTGAGTGGAGTAGGAGGATTGCATCATTGTCTGATGCCCGATCCGAAGCATGTAATCCTTGATGTGCAATCAGATGGGACACTCTTTACGCGTGTGCTGCATGAAGAGCAGAACTCCAAGCAGGTAATGAAAATATTAGGCTACAAACTTTAATAGTGAGAGCATGGAATCAAATAAGGCTCCTTTCGATCCTAATGGACCAGGGGTAAATAATGGCCAACTGTATGGTCTTCCGGTTTCGGCGAATGAGGCTGCTGTTTGGATCATTCCGGTCCCGTGGGATACAACAGTTTCCTACCGGGCAGGTACAGCTTTGGGGCCTGCAGCTATTCTGGAAGCATCTGGCCAGGTAGAAGTCTATGATGAAAGCCGAAAAGAAGCCTGGAAGCCGGGCTTATTTTTGCATGAAATCTCCGGTGAATTAGCAAATAAGAATGAAAAAGCCCGCATACAGGCCAGGCAGATTATTGATGCATGGGAAAGGGGAGATTCATTGCAAAATAGAGCCGTGATATTATCAGAAGTAAATCAGGCCTGTGAAGAAATGGTGGATTGGGTGGAAACCCAAGCATTGGAGGCACTCGAATTAGGAAAAATTCCTGCGATTTTGGGAGGTGATCATAGTACCCCTTTGGGATTGATACGTGCCCTGGCCCATATCCATGAATCATTTGGGATTCTGCAAATAGATGCACACATGGACTTGCGGGAGGCTTATGAGGATTTTACCTATTCCCATGCCTCAATTATGTGGAATGCCGTTCAATTACCTGCTGTTTCCCGGATTGTACAAGTCGGAGTTCGTGATTATTGCGCTGGGGAAGTCGAACTCATCCAGAGATCTTCCGGAAGAATCCGCCCTTTCTCTTTTCGGGAAATAGCCAAAAAACAATTTGAAGGAGTCTTCTGGGCTGATCAGGTTCGGGAAATGGTAGAGTCCTTACCCGATAAAGTATATATTAGTTTTGATATTGATGGCCTTGACCCTGGCTTATGTCCAGACACGGGAACGCCTGTTCCTGGGGGACTGAGTTTTGAGGAGGCCTTATACCTAATAGGTGAAGTAGTGGATTCTGGTCGGGAAATTATCGGCTTTGACCTGGTTGAAGTAGCACCGGGAGCAACTGAATGGAACGCCATAGTAGGCGCACGTTTGTTGTATCGACTGTATGTAGCTGCTTGTAACAGTAATATTAATTTTCAGGAAACATGAAAAGAGGACCTATTTCTGAGTTTATGAAGAGGCATTATAAGCACTTCAATGCCGCAGCCCTGGTGGATGCTGCTGAGGGCTATGAGGCACATCTACAGGCTGATGGAAAAATGATGATTACCCTCGCAGGAGCAATGAGTACCGCTGAATTGGGCAAATCGTTAGCTGAAATGATTCGTCAGGACAAAGTGCAGATCATTTGCTGTACAGGTGCTAATTTAGAGGAGGATATCATGAACCTCGTCGCGCATGAGCATTATGAACGAATTCCGGAATACCGGGATCTGAGCCCACAGCAAGAGCGGGCATTATTAGATCGTGGCCTCAACCGGGTTACGGATACATGTATTCCGGAAGACGAGGCGTTTCGACGTATACAGGAACACATTTACAAAAGATGGAAAGATGCTGAGGAAGCTGGAAATCGCTTTTTTCCGCATGAGTTTATGTATCAAATGCTAAATGGAAAGGATCTGGAGACTCATTATCAGATTGATCCTCAAGATAGCTGGATGCTGGCAGCAGCCGAGAAAAACCTTCCCATCATTGTGCCCGGTTGGGAAGACTCTACCATGGGGAATATTTTTGCCTCCTATTGTATCAAGGGAGAATTGCAGGCACAAACGATGAAGTCAGGTATCGAATATATGATGTGGCTGGCAGATTGGTATCGGGAACAAGCAACGGGAGCAGGAATTGGCTTCTTTCAGATTGGGGGGGGCATTGCCGGCGATTTCCCCATCTGTGTGGTGCCGATGCTGTATCAGGATATGGAATATGAAGATACCCCGTTCTGGAGTTATTTCTGCCAGATTTCGGATTCGACCACCAGCTACGGCTCTTATTCCGGTGCAGTCCCCAATGAAAAGATTACCTGGGGCAAACTTGACATTGATACCCCTAAATTCATCATTGAATCAGATGCGACAATTGTTGCACCGCTTGTTTTTGCCTGGTTATTGGGTTGGTGAGATACTTGTTTACCTATTATTCCGCTTAACATGAATATGCAAGAGATTGAGAATATCGAGTTGGCCTTTCTGGCGCTTGATGATTATCAGGAGCTTAAGCAGGCAATGATTGCTGCATATACCACCATGCCGGATGTGTATTGGACAGAAAACCAGATCAGTACATTGATCGGGAAATTCCCAGATGGTCAAATCGTCTTGAAGATCAATGATGTTGTTGCAGGATGTGCCCTGTCTATTATGGTAGAGGAGGATAAAATTGAGGCTGCGCATACGTATAAAGAAGTTACGAATAATTACAGCTTCGATACCCATACCGATACTGGGGACGTTTTATATGGAATTGATGTATTTATTAAACCTGAATTCAGGGGCTTGCGATTGGGCAGACGTTTATATGACTATCGCAAAGAATTGTGTGAGAAACTGAACCTCAAAGGAATTGTATTTGGGGGAAGAATTCCGAATTATCATAAGTATGCAGATGAGCTCAATCCCAAAGAATACATCGCACAGGTTCGGCGGAAGGAAATTGTAGATCCCGTTTTGAATTTCCAAATCTCAAATGACTTTCAACCGATAAAAATTCTGAAGGGATATTTGGAAGGGGATGCGGCTTCCAATGAGTTTGCCGTGCTGATGAAGTGGAATAATATTTACTATGAAAAGCCTACTCAACAGGCCCAGAGTACCAAGACCATTGTTCGGCTGGGGCTGATTCAGTGGCAGATGAGGTTGTATCAGAATTTAGAGGAAGTCTTATCGCAAGCCGAGTATTTTATTGATGCCGTTGCTGGATACAGGTGTGATTTTGCTTTATTCCCGGAGTTTTTCAATGCCCCCCTCATGGCAGAGAATAACCACTTGTCCGAGCCTGATGCGATTCGGGAATTAGCGAAGTACACAGAAAAACTGGTACAGAAATTCTCAGAATTTTCAATTGCATACAACATTAATATCATCTCAGGGAGTATGCCCGAAATGGTAGAAGACCGCCTGTATAACGTCGGGTATCTGTGTAAGCGAGATGGAACAGTTGAACGATATGAAAAATTGCATGTGACACCTGATGAAGCCAAGGTATGGGGGATGCAGGGGGGAAGCCAATTAAAAACCTTTGATACAGACTGTGGGAAAATAGGGGTTCTGATTTGTTACGATTCCGAATTTCCGGAATTGAGCCGATTACTCGCTGATGAAGGAATGGATATCCTGTTTGTGCCATTTTTGACAGATACACAAAATGGGTACTCCCGGGTGCGAAACTGCGCCAGAGCCAGAGCGATTGAAAACGAATGTTATGTGGCGATAGCAGGAAGTGTTGGAAACTTGCCTAAGGTGCACAATATGGATATTCAGTATGCTCAATCTGTCGTATTCACACCTTGTGATTTTGCATTTCCGACAGATGGTATCAAAGCTGAAGCGACTCCTAATACGGAAATGATTCTGATTGCAGATGTGGACCTATCCCTTCTGCGGGAACTGAATCAATTTGGAGGGGTTAGAAACCTTCGCGATCGCCGAAAAGACCTGTTTAACCTGAGCCTCACCAGTAAAAAAGGAAGCGGCTAAGCAGCATTTCCCTAAATCCTGTATCTTTAAGCTTCAAGCAATACAGAAATACGTGAAGCAAAAACCTACTACCCGTCGCACCTTTTTGAGAAACAGCAGCCTGGCAGCATTGAGTGCCGCACTCGGTTCGCATATTGTATTTGGAGATAATTTGCCCGAAGGCTTCTTGCCCCTTGGCCTGACAGATGATTTTCCCATTGCAGGCAAACATCCGGAATTGACCATTCTCAATGATCGCCCCTGGAATGTGGAGGCGCCCGCTCATTTGTTGGATGACCTGATCACCCCGGCAGATCGCCTGTTTGTTCGGAACAATGGAATTCCGCCCACAGAGGTGGATGTCGATAGCTGGACGTTGGAAATTGGCGGAGAATCCGTTCGTTCTCCCAAAACCTACACCCTGGCGGAACTCAAAAGCAAATTCACACACTATACCTACCAGCTTACCGTCGAATGCGGCGGAAATGGGAGAGCCGAGTTCAATCCACCAGCCAAAGGAAATCAGTGGACCATCGGAGCCGTTGCTTGTCCCAAATGGACGGGCGTGCGCCTGAAAGACGTATTGGAAGATGCCGGAATCAAATCAGATGCCGTTTATATCGGGTATTATGGAAAAGATACGCATGTAAGTGGCGATCCTGAGAAAGTCGTCATTTCCCGGGGAGTGCCCATGACCAAGGCCCTGGAAGACGAATCCCTGATTGCCTGGGCGATTAATGGGGAAGACCTACCGATGATGAATGGTTATCCTTTGAGACTTGTCTTCGGTGGCTGGCCAGCGTCCACTTCCGGAAAATGGTTGTACAAAATTGACATTCGCAATCAGGTACATGATGGCCCCAAAATGACGGGGCAGTCCTATCGGGTGCCCTGCAAGCCTGTGGCTCCGGGCGCCAAAGTCAAAGACGAAGACATGTGCATCATCGAATCCATGCCCGTCAAATCCTTGATTACTTACCCGAAATCGGGAGGGATGCTTCCCATGAGCCGATCCCTGACAGTTCGTGGGAAGGCCTGGGCGGGAGACCTGAGTGTGTCCCGGGTCGAAGTTTCTATTGATTTTGGATCGAGCTGGCAAGCTGCAAGTGTCAAGGGGCCCGCTAACCGTCTCGCCTGGCAACCCTGGAAGGCAAGCGTGCGATTTCCACAACAAGGCTATTACGAAGTATGGGCACGGGCTACCGATAGCGAAGGCCGTATGCAGCCGATGACGCTCCCCGGCTGGAACCCACGAGGCTATCTCAATAACGCCTGTCACCGGATAGCAGTGAAAGTTACCTGAGAGTTGGGAGTTACGAATTACGAATTGGGATTTACGAACTTGAACTTTGTACTTGCAGTTTCCTTCCTTCCCTCTTTCTTCTTCCTTCTAAATTCTTTCCTCTTCCCCGACTCCTGACCCCTCCCAATCATGCCTGAACCTCAAATCCGTAATCTTCTCTTCGCCACACTTGGGCTGGTCCTAATCGCGCTAATCGCTACAACCGGTCTGTTTTTCTTCATTTCTCAGCCTGATACCGCTTCTCAAGCTGTTGCAGAACATTCGGCCATCGTCATTCCCACGGGTAGCCTGGAGGTCGGCCCCATTGAAAATGGTATCGATGTCGAAAGCGGCTTCGTTGCAGAAGGAGAATATTTACTCGTTAAGCAAACCTGTACAGCCTGCCATTCGGCGAAACTGGTCCTGCAAAATCGCGCTTCCCGTGAAGGTTGGGAAGAAATGATTCGATGGATGCAGGAAACCCAAAAACTCTGGGATCTTGGCGATACTGAAGGTCCGATTCTGGATTATCTTGCCCGGCATTATGCACCCGAAAAAAAGGGACGTCGGGTCAATTTGGTGGTGGATGAATGGTATGAAATTGAATGAGGTGAGAGAGGTCAGGAGTCAGGGGAGAGGACGAGATAAATGAATAGTAATTAACAAATTATGATTTGTTAATATGTTTGGGTAGTTTTGCTGTTGTACAGAACTTTCACCTCAATAGCAGACCCTCATTGGAGCATCTCATCAACGGATATACCAACTACGCTAATTATCTCTGGTTTGAGATTACGCATCCAGGCTGGCATAACTTCTTTTACTGGTTTTTGGTGGTTTCTGCCTTTTTTATGCTAATAGAATGGGCTCGACCCTGGCGGGAAAATCAGGCACGTTTTCGAAAGGATTTCTGGTTGGACTTCTTCTATATGTTTTTCAACCTTTTTCTGTTTTCCCTGATCATTTATCAAGGCGTTTCGGAAGTGGTGGTCAACCTGTTTACGGATGGCTTACGGAAAATAGGAATAGAGAATTTGGTTGCGATTAATGTGCAAGTCTGGCCGGTTTGGTCGCATTTACTTCTCGGCTTTGTCGTGGGAGATTTCATTTCCTGGTGGATTCACCGTCTTCTGCACAGTAACAAATGGCTCTGGGAATTTCACAAAGTCCATCATTCTGTGGAGGAAATGGGCTTTGCGGCCCATCTTCGCTACCACTGGATGGAGAATGTCGTATATGCTTCGCTACGGTATATCCCGCTTGCACTTATTGGCATTGGACTCAATGATTTCTTCATCATCTATGTGTTCAACCTTGCTGTCGGGCATTATAATCACTCCAATATCACTGTGAGTGGTACCCTGAGCGGTGCAATTCTGGGCGCATTAGTCGGTTTGTGGATTGCGGTACTGAATGCTGCTTCTCCTGAATGGTTGTATTATCTCATCGGAATTGCGGGTGGGGCAGGGGTAGGGGCTTTATTATTAGGGCCTTATATGAAGATTATTTTCAACAGTCCGGAAATGCACATTTGGCATCATGCCCGGACTTTGCCAGCAGGGCGGGAGCAGGGGATGAATTTTGGCATTACCCTCTCGATTTGGGATTACCTGTTTGGAACAGCTTATGTCCCTAAGAGTGGTCGGGATATACAATTGGGTTTTCCGGGTATTGAGGAATACCCCAAAGGATTTTTCGCACAAATCACTCATGGATTTGGCATTCGAAAACAGGAAAAATGATATGAACAATAGCAATACGTCATTCGTCAGGCAAATAGGCAGAGGGGCGAAAAATTGCAGATGGGGAGTTTGGCTTGTATTCATTTTTCTAGTCGGACTATCGGTTCCGGGAAAGCTCAACGCACAAGGCTATTTTGCTGAAAAACGGGCGCAATGGAAATTGGAACCCGTAGTTATGCTTCAATTTTGGAGCCTGTATAGCCATGGAGCAGAAGTATATCGAGAATCAACCGGAGCCTACGAGCCAGTAGACAATCGGCTGAATCTTCAAATCCGACGAGGCCGATTTGGCTTTCGCGGGCAACCCTATGATCGCTTTAAATTTACGGTTATCGGACACTTTGACCTTGTAGGTCGCGATGTGTTAGCAGGCTCTGTTGGGGGAGCGAATCCAGCTACTCCCGAGGTCGGCCTGTGGGACGCCTTTTTTCAATGGCGTGTCAATGACAGCAGCGAAGCCTTTCACCTGACAGGGGGATTCTTTCGCCCTCAATTTTCCCGGGAATCGATCACATCGGGTTGGTCAGTAACCTCAATGGAGAAATCCATGTCCCAAAATTATATCCGTCGGCACCTCGTCGGTACAGGGCCCGGGCGTACGATGGGCCTAAACCTGGGCGGGTTGTTGACCGGAAAAAGTAAGGTAGGGCTGCTCTATAATGTGGGCGTATTCAGTCCGGTCCATAGTGCTGAACCCGGTTCTGGCTTGACTGGGATTTCGAGTGGAAATCAGGCGGGGTTATTGTGGGTAGGCCGCAGCGTTGTATCCTTTGGAGATCCGGAACAGACACGATATAAGATCGGCTATGACATTAATTACTACAACAAGCGCAAAGGCCTGTCTTTCGGCCTGAATACCGCCTGGAGTGGTCAGACAGATCTGTTTGAAGAAGGTTTTGCAATAGGCGGGGATGTCTTATTCAACTATCTGGGGTATAACCTGGATGCGGAATGGACACATTTACAGCGAAGCGGAATTCGGGATATGGCTGGCAGTAATCGCGCATTTACCTATTCAGCTCAGACAGGTCATATTCGGGGGAGTATCAATTTGGTAATAGATCAGCGATATTTTCTGGAACCGGTAGCAATGGTGATGTTTTTTGAAGGGGGGGAATCCGAAATGGAGCAAGCTGATGCCAAATCAGTTGGCGCCTTTTCGGGGAGCGAACGCAATTATGAGATTGGCTGTAATTATTACCTGAATAAAAAGCACCTGAAACTGACCTTGCATTATTCCTGGCGCAAAGGAGATGCAGGCGCAGCGGGAAAAGGAGCAACTGTCAATCAATATTTTTCTCAGAGTGGGGTAGGGGCCATTCACCGCGGAGACTGGCTGGG
>CAYGTH010000011.1:0-23558 GCA_964352745.1 uncultured Bacteroidia bacterium | reverse complement strand
AATCCTAGCAGGTCGCACATTCATTGACACAGGTCAACAATTTGCTGATCATGTGGTTTTCAATCTGATAGTAAATATTCTTTCCGTCTCGCTGCGAACTCAATACCTCAATGTCTTCAAGGGCTTTCAGATGCTGGGAAGCATTTGATTGACTCATATTTTTAGGATCACCGCTTCCCGGTACTTCAATTGAGTTATAAATTTCCTTAACCGAAAGACGTCCCTTTTCCAGTAACAGGTCAATAATCATCAAACGAGAAGGATGACTGACCACTTTCATCATCTTCGCTACCCGTTTGATTTTTGCGGTATCATGTCGCAAGGCTATGGTTTCCATAATGGGAGATTCGTTCATATTCAAATATAAGCATATTTTAATAACTTATATTACGAAGGCCCACAGCATATGTTATTTGAGGGAAGAAATACAAAAAAAATGTGGGAATCCGACGAAAATCCGGATTGCCCACACTCACTAACTTACCAAGCTAAAACCTGTACTTACAACAGGGAAGTCCTCATTTTGTTTATAGCATCGTGGTTGGTTGTACAAATTCTGTCCTGGGGAGTTGGGTTTCCTGCAAGGCTTGATATCCGCCCTGTACGTTTACCAGCTGCTGAAACCCGTTTGAATGGAGGATAGAAGCGGCAATCGCAGATCGGTAGCCTCCGGCACAATGGAGATAGTACAACTGATTCTTGTTCAGGTTTTTCCAGTTTTCCTGAATAAAATCTAACGGAAAATTCTCAAAGCCGAGTATGTGTTCACCATCGTATTCACTCTTTCTCCGCACATCGAGGACCCGGATAGCGGGAGTTTCAGGGATAAGAGTTGCTAATTCCTGAGCACTTACTTCTTCAATAACTTCCCAGGGCTTGCCCGCTTTCTTCCAGCTTTCAAATCCGCCCGCGAGATAGCCCAGTGGATTATCATACCCCACACGAGCCAAGCGTAGCACGACTTCTTCTTCGCGTCCGGGATCGGCCACGATCAAGATGGGCTGCTGTAAATCCGTAACCAAAGTACCTACCCAGGGAGCAAAGTTATCATCAATACCGACGAACAGAGAGCCGGGAATAAATCCCTTGACAAAGTCGTTTTGATGTCTTGTATCCAACACGAGTGTCTTTTCATCCCTGGCGAGTTTCTCAAAATCAGCAGGGGGCAGCGCACTCAATCCTTTGGCCATAACGGCATCTACGCTCTCATATCCCATTTTATTGATTACCGCATTTTTGGGGAAATATTGCGGCGGAGGGGCGAGTCCATCGAGTACGGCAGCAACAAATTCCTCTTTCGACATATCTGCTCTTAAGGCATAATTGACCTGCTTTTGATGCCCAAGGGTATCTTCCGTTTCTGCACTCATCATTTTTCCGCAAGCAGAACCGGGACCATGACCGGGATAGACAATGACTTCATCCGGAAGCGGCATGATCTTATTCCGAAGGGATTCAAACAAATGGCCTGCAAGGTCAGCCTCGCTCAAGTCTGTTTTTACTGCCAGATCAGGGCGTCCTACGTCCCCTATGAATAGCGTGTCTCCTGTGAAAAGTGCATTGGGGTTTCCCGATTCATCTAACAACAGGTAAGTACTGGATTCCATCGTGTGGCCAGGCGTATGCAATACCTTAATTCGTACATCGCCGAGTTGCAATTCTTCCCCATCTTCTGCTACGTGAGCAGCGTAATTGGGGGTTGCAGAAGGCCCAAATACGATGGTGGCACCTGTTTTCTTAGCCAAATCAAGATGGCCTGAAACAAAATCTGCATGAAAATGCGTTTCCATTACATATTTGATGCGGGCACCCCGCTGTTTAGCCAACTCAAGGTAGGGCTGTGATTCACGAAGCGGATCAATGATAGCAGCTTCTCCATTAGATTCGATGTAGTAGGCAGCTTCTGCCAGACAAGCGGTATACAACTGTTGAACAAACATAAACGGTAATGATTAAGTGATCGATGCACAAATATTACATTTTTGTAATATGTATGGGCTGAGAAATCCCAATTCATCGAATGACTTTTCTCATTAGGCTGGAAGGGTGCCGCATTCCTGGAAAATACGAGCAGTACAATTCGCGCAGATGGCGGGATTTAATAGGGGGAATAGTTGAGCAATGGCAGCTTTTTTGGAAGGGAAAAAATGAGATTCTCCTATAGCCTGCCAGTATTCTCCTCTTTGCAGGAACTGTATATTCGCTTTTTTCAGGCCTGCAAAATAGATGCCCCCGCCTTTGGCCTTCCAAATCCGGGCCTGCTGAACCAGCAATTCAGCCCCGGCAATATCAATCAGACTGATGCTGTCTCCTACAATCAGGAGATTGAGCGGTTCTTCATCACTCAGGTGTCGCAAATATTTTTCAACATGATCTACCGCACCAAAGAATAAAGACCCCTCAATTCGAATCGTGACTAGCTGCGGGCACTCCACCTGATTGACCTGCTCGATTTGAGCGAATTTTCGAGGAGTGGAATGGGGAATGGGAGCCAGTCGATCAATTTTTGGGCGAGAAGTTTGTTGGAGATAAAAGATGAGTGAGAGAATAACGCCAATGTAAATGGCAAATTCGAGTGCAAAAAACAAGGTTGAAAGAAAGGTAACCAATAGGATAGCCGTTTCGCTCTTACTGGCTTTGAGAATCCCTTTTATATGTTCAAAATCGATAAGGTTATACCCCGCCAGGAGGATAATGCCTCCCATCGCCGGAATCGGTAAGTAGGCAGTGAGCGGTGCGATAAAAAGGAGGATCAAGGCCAGGAATACTGCAGAAAAGATTCCTGCCATGGGGGTTTTGGCACCTGCTTCATAATTGACGCCGGATCGGGTGAACGAACCTGAACCTGCATAACTGGAAAAGAAGCTTCCCACAATATTGGAAAGGCCCTGCCCAATAAATTCCTGATTCCCATCAATCCGCTGATGGGATCGGGTTGCGATAGATCGTGCAATAGAAACTGCTTCAATCAATCCCAGAAGAGCAATCGCAAATGCTTCGGGAGCTAACTGTTTGACGGTGCTGAAGGAAAGATCGGGACTTGAAAAGGGAGGGAGGTTTCCCGGAATTCTTCCAACAAGTGATACACCTAAAGATTCACCGTTGAATAGATAACTGATCAGGCTTCCCAGCACCATCGCGATGAGCAAATAGGGCGATTTGGGGAGGAACCGCCTCAACAACAAGGCAACCGCAAGGGTACTGATTGCTACCACGAAAACAAAAAAATTGGTATTGCCAAGTTGCTGGAAAATCTCGAGCCAGGTATGGAAGAAGGTTCCGCTACTCTCTACCTCAATTCCTAGAATATGCTTGATCTGGCTGGTGATAATCAAGACAGCCGCGCCTGCGGTGAAGGCAATGATAACGGTATGCGACACAAAATTTACCAGCGTGCCCATTCGGGCCAGCCCCATAATGAATTGAAAAATACCTACCAGGAAAGTCAAAATGATCGCAAGCCGAATAAAGTCAGGCGAAGCCGGTTCTGCATAAGGCTGAATAGCGGAGAATACAACGATAGAGATGGCTACTGTCGGTCCGGAGATCAACTGATTGGAAGAGCCAAACAGTGCCGCAATGACGGGGGTGATCATGGCCGTGTACAGGCCATACTCCGGTGGGAGGCCAGCTATCATCGCAAAAGCCACTCCTTGCGGCAATACAATCACAGCTCCCGTGATACCTGCAATGATATCCGCTCTAATGCTTTCGCGATTTATGAGAGAACCCCAGGCAAGAAAAGGAAAGATGTTTTGCCACATGCTTCGAAAAGACTAAGGGCTTACCGCATTCATGCCCATGCCTGCAAATTGTTAAACCTTTTAACGGAAATCCAGTTTGATTGCGTTTTTTTCATAGACAATATCAGATTCTTATGAGTCACAACCCTTTCCTGGTCAGATTAGCATGCCCAATCAGGAAGCATTATTTTGCAGCGCCCGGTCTTCATAATCCGGAATCTTTCTCGGAGCCAACTGCTTCCGATAGGCTTCCACGGCATCATGAACATGTAGGAAAAAGCGATCCCGACCGATTTGTTCAAACATATGTGCACGGCGTAAGGTATCCCGAACAGGCCCGATCAGGCTGGCAAACGATACCTTAATCCCTTGATCGTTAAATTCTGATACCCATTCACCTAATGCATGCACAGCAGTAGAATCCATCGAGTGTATCGCGGCACCGTCCAGAATCAATAATTCCAGCGAGCCTCCTTTTTCAGCTATCAGGAGATCCAGTTTACTTTTGAAAAACTGAATGTTGGCGAAATAAAAGGGAGCATCCAACCTGACAATCAGCAATTCATTCCAGGTCTGTACATCATCAAATCGCTCCACGTTTCTATACTGCTGGGTACCAGGAACCTGACCCAGCACAGCAATGTGAGGATAAGAACTTCTAAAAATGGTCATGCCCAATGACAAGGCAACTCCGACCAGAATTCCTTCTTCAATACCCAGAACCAGGGTGGCCGCGAAGGTAGCTATCAGCATCGCAAAGTCATCCCGCTTACTGTGCCACAGGTGAATAGCTTCCTTAAAGTCTATCAGGCCGAAGACGGCTACCATGATGACGGATGCGAGGATAGCTTTTGGTAAGTAATAAAATAAAGGAGTTAGAAAAAGGAGCGTTAGGGCGATCAGACCAGCACTGATGAGAGAGGCCATGCCGGTTTTTGCACCTGCCTGGTCATTTACGGCAGTTCGGGAAAACCCACCTGTGGTAGGGAAAGCCTGAAAAAAAGCACCGCCAATATTCGCAAGTCCCAGTCCTATCAGTTCTTGATTGGGAACGACTTCGTAGTCTTTGTGTCTCGCCTGAATCGCTTTGGCAACTGCAATAGATTCCATAAAACCCACCAGCGCAATGGTCAATGCAATAGGGAAAAGGGAACGAACCGAAGCCATGTCCCAGGCGGGTACTGCGAAAGCTGGTAAGCCTTTGGGGACTTCCCCAACGATCTTGACCGTTTCTCCCATTCCAGCCAGCCATACAACCAGAATTCCAAAAATAACTGCTACCAGGGGACCGGGAATGGCCTTAGCATATCGTTTTACCAGTAAAATCAATCCTATTCCACTGAGCCCTACCCATAAAGTCGGAAAGGAGAGTTCGCCAATATGAGCAATCGCATTCCCCAATACTTCGTGGATATAATTACTGCGGGGGATGTCGATGCCGAGTAAATGTTTCAATTGACTCAATCCGATGATCAGGGCAGCGGCAGAAGTAAACCCACTGATGACCGGGTGAGACAGGAAATTCACCAGAAATCCCAGTCGAAATAACCCCAGGCTGAGCTGCAGAATCCCGACCATCATGGCCAATAAGATTGCCAGTCCCACATACACCTCAATCTCTGTTTGGTTGTTGGCCAATTCTCCTACCCCGGCTGCGATCAAGAGCGAAACCATCGCTACAGGCCCTACTGCCAACTGTCTGGAAGTCCCAAAAATGGCATACAGTACCAGCGGTATAATGGAGGCATACAAACCATAAATCGGGGGTAAGCCTGCGATCATTGCATAGGCCATTCCTTGAGGAATGAGCATAACGCCGACCGTCAGACCTGCTGCGAGGTCCCCTTTCAGTTCTGGCTTTCCGTACTGTGGTAGCCAGCTAAGTATGGGAATGAAGCTGCGTAATTTCATGAGTTTGAATAGGAAATCTGTAAGTAAACAGCGGAAATATGTTCAATCTGCTGTATTACTTAGCGTAATAGCGTCTAATATTTAAGGTCTGGCTTACGCCATTTCAGTAGTGGTTTTCAATTCATTCACCGCTTCGCTCATGTCATAGACGACTGTATTGCCTAAAGCAGATTCTATGATACTCGATCCTGCCGAAGAACGATAACCTCCTGCGCAATGGACAACTACGGGCTTGTCAGTCGGAATTTCGCTGGTTCGTTCGCGGAGTTCGGGGAGCGGAATGTTGAGGCTATTAGGGAAAAATTGCTCCTGCGCATATTCTGTCAGGTTCCTAATATCGACGATGGTAAAGGCATTTTGATCACTGGAAAACGCCTCCGCATTAAATCGGGCTGTTTCTGTTTTCATATGGGAAGGCGGAAGCATGGCCCCTTTTATTTTCGATTCATAGCCGATTTTGGCAGCTTTTTGAATCAGGGATTCCCGACTTTCTTCATCAACTGCAATGAGGTAAAAAGTCTCTTCGGGGCCTATCAGTGAACCCAGCCAGGTTTCAAATTTGCCGCCATCCTGCAGGTTAATGGCACCGGGTAAGTGTCCTTGCTTAAATAGGGCTTCAGGCCGACTATCTATGATCAGAGATCCCGGTTCCAAACGCGTATCTGAAGCGATTCTTGGAACTGCTGCTATGCTGCTTTCAAATGCAGCGGCACCCTGCTTGTTCAAATCGACATTGTATCCAAAGTATTTGGGGATGAATGGTTGCCCTTCCAGCAGTACATCCACAAATTGATCTTCGGTCATATCCTGCAAGGCATAGTTTTCCCGCAATTCCCGGCCAATTGTACTGACGGTATCAGAACTCAGATTTTTTCCACAAAGGCTTCCTGCTCCATGGGCTGGATACACCAATACCGATTCGGGAAGTTTCATGAGTTTTTCACGTGTGGACTGATACATGTCCCGGGCTAATTCTTCCCGCTGTGCTGTGATATTGCCAGCATTTTCCCGCAAGTCAGGACGTCCGACATCTCCGATAAATAAGGTGTCTCCTGTAAAAACGGCATAATCAGTTCCTTCGGAATCCCGAAGTAAAATACTGATGCTGTCCGGAGAATGGCCGGGAGTATTCATGCTGATCAAAGTGACATCTCCCAGGGCGATTTGATCTCCCTCATCAAAGCCTTCATGCGGATAACCCGCTCCTAGCAATTTGCTTGCATATATGGTTGCACCGCTTACCTGAGCGATTTCAAAATGGCTACTTACAAAATCAGCATGGGGATGTGTTTCTATGATGGCCTCAATCTGTGCTTGATTCGCTTTTGCAAAATCAAAATAGGGTTGAGGATCACGTCCGGGATCAATAACTGCGACCTTTCCCTGATTCAGAATAGCGTAGGATGCATGTGCGAGTCCCGTGTCATAAAATTGTTCTACTTTCATTACTCTGTGAGGTTTGCAAGATTAGGCACGCAAGTTATATTAAATAATTATGATTTCATAATATGTATGCTCGGATCCGGCACAAAACCTGTGTAGGAATTTAACTTCGAACTACTTGAAATCGGGAGTTTTACCCGAATTTGAATGTAAGGATCAGGCGAGAAAATGAGTTCTTTTGAAGATCCGGGGAATCAGAATAGTGGGGGAGGAGGTAAGAAAATATAGGGTTAGAGCATTAATTCTGCAATAATATAGTCTGCTACTACCATGACGAGGCAACTATAAACTACTGCCTTGGTACTGGAAGCGCCTACCTCAAGGGATCCCCCGTCAGTATAAAAACCCTGATAGGCAGAGACTGTGGTAATGATGAACCCGAACGTGATGGCTTTGACATACATGACCGCTACCTGAAAAGGCTCAAAGTATTCCTGGATTCCCTGGGTAAATTCTACGGCAGTTACTTCTCCGGATATATCTCCGGCAAACAAGCCTCCGGCATGGGCTACAAATGCGGAAACCGTTACGAGTACAGGGAGTGAAACGAGCCCTGCCAGGATTTTTGGAAGGATCAGATAGGCCTTGGAATTGATTCCCATTACTTCGATTGCGTCTATCTGCTCAGTCACCCGCATGGTACCGATCTCAGATGCGATTTGAGAACCGATTCGGCCAGCGATGATAAAAGTCATCACAGTAGGAGCTAATTCCAACAGCGTGGAGGCAGACACGACCGAACCAATTACTTTATTTGGGACCAGGCTTGAAACGAGTTGGTAAGCCGTTTGAAGGGTGGTAACCGCTCCGATAAAGGTCGAGATAATGATGACAATTCCTATTGTTCCCCCAATCATGGACACAGATTCTGCCAGCCAAAGCCGATAATAGACTTGTGGCTTTTCGAGGGACCTAAACATAGATCCCAACAGCAGCACGTATCTCCCAATATGGAATAGAAATTTTGTCACAGGTGGCTTAAATGTGGGCCTAAAAAAGCGAATCTGAAACTCGTATGCAAACTATAACGGGATATTTTCCTGCGTCGTATACCTAAGATACAAGTGTATCTTTTGCTAATTTTACCATTATGAAGAAAAAAATATTTATCTCAGGCGGCTCTAAAGGAATCGGACTCGCTATTGCACGGAAATTTTATCAGGAAGACTTTGACGTGATCATTTGTGCACGTGGAGAAGCGGGCCTCAAAGCTGCCAAAGCCGAAATGCCCGATTTGTATACCCTGGTTTGCGACATCTCACAAAAAGGCGCTGTGAAAGAGTTGGCCCAAACCCTAAATGATCAATTTGGCGTATTGGATATATTGGTGAATAATGGAGGGGTATTTATGCCGGGCCTTTTGCATCAGGAGGAAGATGAGGTGTATGAAACCCAAATCCGAACGAATCTCGATAGCACCTATTACCTGACAAAAGGCGTTATAGGAGGTATGATAGAGCGGAAAGCAGGGATGGTGATCAATATGTGTAGCATAGCCAGTCTCGATGCCTATCCTAATGGCGGATCTTATTGCATCTCTAAGTTTGCGATGCTCGGTTTTTCTAAGGTATTGCGGCAGGAATTGAAGGAGTTTGGAGTTCGGGTGGTGAGCATCATGCCGGGTGCAGTAAAGACATCAGCATGGGAGGGGGTGGACTTGCCAGACGAAAGATTTATCCCAGCAGCGGATATCGCATCCATCGTTTGGAATGCCTGGACGATGAGCAGTAGCACCGTAATAGAGGACATCGTAGTACGTCCAACTCCCGGAGATATATGAAAGATTAGGTTGAAATTTATATTATTTAGTTGTATTTTCCATGTGTTAAACAATGATATGGAATTGTAGACGTTATTAGTGAGGAAACTTGCATTTTGTTCAGAATAGGATTTTAGGACAATCCGCTAAAACATGATAAAAAGCAGATATATATCGCTCCTTTTCATTCTTTTACTGCCATTGCTTAGCTATGCGGACGACGATCGTCCTTTATACAAGCGTATTAATTTTAATGAAGTAGAGGTCCCCTTCTACTCATTTGCGGAATACACACCTCAAGTAGCCTTTTACATGGACTATGCGCAGTATGAACTGCGTAATACCGAAACCTGGTCGGAGGTTGCAGCTGAGAGCATCCCTTATGAAATTGATCTCGTATTCACCAAGTATCCTGAAGATATTCAGGACTGGCGAACGAATTATTATCAATTGCTGGAGGATCGAATTCGGACCTTGTATCAGATCGATCCGGCTTTCCGCTCCTCAAGGATTAGGTGGAATATGATTTTGCAGACGCAATGCACAAATGAGGAAGAAGCGAAACGCTACTTTCATGGGTTTGTGGTTAAGTACCGCCCCAAGGTGGTTAAGCGGATTGGAGACATTCGTTCCCCTGATGAATTGGCAGAACTGGTAAATGGATTTGCGGTTACCCGGGATTCTTCAGTCATTCGGATTATGGAGCGCAATCCCGAATGGGACAATATGCTGGTAGTAATGGACTGGACCGGAAGTATGTATAAGTACGGGGTACAGTTGGTCCTCTGGCATAAATATAACCTGATGCTGAGTCCTTCCCGGGTTCGTCATTTTGTGTTTTTTAATGATGGGAATGGCAAGAAGACCTTTCAGAAAAAAGTAGGAAGAACAGGTGGCGTATATCGATCACGCTCTGGTGATATGGAGGAAATCGTAGAAACCATGCAAATGGTGATGAAAAAAGGAGATGGGGGAGATGCGCCTGAAAATGACCTGGAAGCCATTCTCACCGGGATACAATACCTGGAGGGCTATGAAGAAGTGATTTTGATTGCCGATAACAAGAGTGCAATTCGTGATATCGAACTCTTGAAAAAGATAGATAAGCCGATCCGAATCATCTTATGCGATGTGCGTAACAATGTAATCAATCCGGATTACCTCAAATTGGCAGCCATGACCAATGGCAGTGTACACACCATCGGGAAAGATATTGAGCGGATGGCGCGTATGCAGGAAGGGAAGGCTGTTGTGATTGGTGGCGTGCGCTATGTGATGAATAGCAAAGGGGAAGTACTGAGAATCAAGCAGTAACTCTTTCAGACCAAAAGTCCAAACAAAATGGGATCATTATTGACCCATTTGTAATCCACATTTCGAGCCTCCATGCGCTCAATCAGTGCAGGATAGTCTTCAGGCCGTTGTAGTTCCAATCCAACTAATGCAGGGCCCTTACCCCGATTATTCTTTTTGGTGTATTCAAAATGAGTGATGTCATCATCAGGCCCGAGCACATATTCGAGGAATTCCCGCAATGCGCCTACACGTTGGGGGAAAGAGATCAGAAAATAGTGTTTGAGCCCCTGGTGTAACAGAGAGCGCTCCTTGATTTCCTCCATCCGAAGGATATCATTATTTCCCCCACTGATGACGCAAACGACGTGTTTGCCCTGTATTTCTTCCTGAATAAGGCTGAGTGCTGCTACAGCAAGTGCGCCTGCAGGTTCCACCACAATTGCTTCCTCATTGTAGAGTTGAAGAATGGTGGTACAGACATGCCCCTCCGGCACCCGGATAATCTCATCAATCACTTCCCGACATATCGGATACGTAAGGGCACCCACCTGCTGGACAGCTGCTCCATCCACAAAAGGATTAATGGTATCCATTCGATGCACCTTACCTGCCTCAAATGATTCCCACATTGCCGCCGCACCTGCGGGTTCCACCCCGATAATGCAGGTCTCCGGGCTCACCTGACGAAAATAGCTGCCGACGCCCGCGCTGAGTCCGCCACCTCCGATTGGAAGGATCAGGTAGTCAATCGCTTGATCCGAATCCATGATGATCTCCATGCCTACGGTTCCCTGTCCGGCAATGACTTGCGCATCATCAAATGGATGAATGAAATTGCTGTTGCTGGAAGTGCAGGCAATATCAGCTGCCTGGGAAGCTTCATCGAAGGTATCTCCGATAAGAATAATCTCTACAAATTCCTTCCCAAACATTTTGACCTTCTCAATCTTTTGAGAGGGGGTCGTGATGGGCATAAAAATTTTACCAAAAATGCCCAGGCGATGGCAAGCATAAGCCACCCCCTGGGCATGATTTCCGGCACTGGCACAGACGATTCCCCGTTTGCGTGCCTCTTCGGTTAGCTGCGCCATTTTATTATAAGCGCCCCGAAGTTTATAAGACCGCACTACCTGTAAATCTTCTCGCTTGAACCACAAATCGCAGCCCATTTTTTCAGAAAAACCTTGATTCTTAAGCAGGGGAGTCCGCACAACGACCTTTTTGAGTCGTTTTTGAGCTGCCATAATCTGAGCGAGTGAAACCAGGTGGGTATCCGGTGCCGATATGTTCATGAAGTCCTGATCTATTCAGATTTAGGACGTAAACCGCGAACCGTAGCTCCGGTTTTCCACATCTCAGAGTTGTGTATTTCTGCCAGTTCTTCTTCTAGTTTCACCCGGTAATCCGCCTTGCTATTTGCTTCGATCGTGATACGGGCTTCATTGCCGCTAGCTACACTTTCGTAGAGTTCTTCAAATACGGGTACAGTCGCTTCACGGAATTTATGACGCCAGTCCAGGGCTCCTCTTTGAGCAGTGGTGGAACAATTGGCATACATCCAGTCCATTCCATTTTCAGCTACGAGGCGAATCAGGCTCTGGGTAAGTTCTTCTACGGTCTCATTAAAGGCTTCAGAGGGAGAGTGTCCGTTTTTGCGAAGGCAGTCATACTGGGCTTCCATTACGCCTGCCAATGCACCCATCAGAATTCCTCTTTCTCCGGTCAGGTCGCTATAGACTTCTTTCTGGAAAGTGGTTTCAAAAAGATACCCTGAACCAATACCGATTCCGAGAGAAAGCACGCGATCTTTGGCCTTACCAGTTGCATCCTGGTAAATTGCATAGCTGGAGTTCAGGCCTTCACCCGCTACAAACAAGCGACGCAGGCTGGTTCCTGATCCCTTCGGGGCAACGAGTACCACATCTACCCCTTCTGGAGGAATAATGCCAGTTTGTTCGTGGTAAGTAATTCCAAATCCGTGCGAGAAATACAAGACTTTACCCGGTGTCAGGTACTTTTTGACCGTGGGCCACATCGCAATCTGGCCTGCATCTGAGAGCAGATAGAATATTGCAGTAGATTTCTCTAATGCCTCCTCGATCGAGAACAGGGTTTTGCCTGGCTCCCACCCATCGGCTATTGCGCGATCGTAGGATTTGCTGGGTTGGCGTTGGCCTACAATTACATTAAAGCCATTGTCTCTGAGGTTAAGCGCCTGCCCAGGACCCTGGACTCCGTAACCGATGACGGCGACGACCTCGTCTTTCATGATCTCACGGGCCTTTTCCAGGGGAAACTCATCCCTCGTTGCCACTTCTTCATTTACTCCGCCGAAATTGATAATTGCCATGATGAATAGTTAAAATTAACAGTTAAGATTGGTGAGTTAGTTATCCGATAAAAGGGTGCCATTCAGGAGACATAGCAGTGGCTATTAACTCCTCTTTAGGGGGGTCAATCAAACGTTCCCTGCCCTGCTTTTTCAAGATAAGACTTCAGGTAAAGGGGCTTTTTGGATATGGCTACGATACCGGACCGGGAGAAACCTTCCACGCCAAACTTTTCCAACTCGTGGAAGAGGGCTTTGATTTCGCTCGGGTAGCCGGTTTTTTCGATCATTACATATTCTTTGTCCACAGCCAGGACCCGGGCGTGGTTATCGCGAATGATCTTTTCCAGGGTGCCATTGATGTATTTCTCAGTAGAAATCTTGTACAAAGCCAGTTCCTGATGAACGACATCGTCTTCGCGCAGGACATAGGCCTTGATGACTCCGATGATCTTATCGATTTGTTTACGAAGCTTGACCACCTGCTCTTCTGTGGTGCTAATTACGATGGTAAACCGGAAGATACCCTCTACTTCTGATTCGGAAGTAGTAAAGCTGTCAATATTGATATGACGCCGAGTGAAAATAGTCGTGATCCTATGGAGTAGGCCGACATTATTTTCGGTAAATATGGATAAAGTGAACGGCTGATTCATGATAATACTTAGTAAGAAAAAACAAAAGGCGTTAAGGTTACATAAGCTGAATTACTCCAGTCGAATATCAGATACAGAAGCTCCACTGGGAACCATTGGAAATACATTGGTTTCTTTCTCTACCACAACTTCCAGGAGATACGGCCCATCAAATGCGAGCATCGCATCTACTTCATCGCTCAGACTGGAACGCGCTTCTACGCGTTTTGCCTCTACACCATACCCTTTAGATATAGCAACAAAATCCGGATTGATTAATTCCGTAAAGGAATAGCGCCTGTCAAAAAACAACTGCTGCCACTGACGGACCATGCCCAGGAAGCTATTGTTTAGGACAATCACTTTCACCGCTGTATTATTCTGAAATAATACTCCTAGCTCCTGAATCGTCATCTGAAAGGCACCATCTCCAACTATGGCGAGTACTTCCCGATCGGGACGAGCCATTTTCGCGCCTACTGCTGCCGGAAGCGCAAAGCCCATCGTACCCAGACCACCAGACGAAACCCATCCATCAGTATCTTTATATTTGTAATAGCGGGCTGCTATCATTTGGTGCTGACCCACATCCGTCACGACAATCGCCTCCCCTTTCGTTTTTTCAGAAAGCATATGGACCACTTCGGACATGTGAATTCCTTTGCTGGAAGGGAATAAATCACCCTTGATTACTTTTTGATATTCGATCCGGGCACATTCTGTGAATTCTGCCATCCAGGCGTCGTGTGTTTTTTCGATGACTTTGGGGATCAAGGCTAGTAAAGCGGCCTTTGCATCTCCAATCACTGGAATATCAGCCTTGACGTTCTTATTGATTTCCGAAGGGTCAATTTCAATATGAATGACTTGAGCTTGCCTGGCATAGCGGGAGAGGTCTCCCGTAACCCGGTCATCGAATCGCATGCCGATTGCAATCAGCACATCACACTCATTGGTTTTGAGGTTGGGTCCATAGTTGCCATGCATGCCCAGCATACCTGTATGGAGGGGATGATCTGTTTCCATTGCTGATAAACCCTGTAAGGTACTCCCAACCGGAATGCCTGTTTTCTCTACAAATGCTTTAAACTCCTCCTGAGCCTCGGCAATCAGCACCCCATGTCCCAGCAGGATAAAGGGCTTTTTAGCTTCGTTTATCAGGCGGGCAGCGGCGTCAATAGCCGTCTCGCTGATTTCGGGAACGGGATGGTAGCTTCTGATTTTTTCGCATTTTTGATACGAATATTCCAGCGTTTCAATTTGTGCATTTTTACAAATGTCCAGTACGACTGGTCCGGGGCGCCCGGAATTGGCAATGTAAAAAGCTTTGGCAATCGCTTGGGGAATCTCTGCGGCTGTAGTTACCTGATAGTTCCATTTGGTGATCGGCATGGTGATCCCGATGATATCGGTTTCCTGAAATGCATCAGAACCCAACAGGGCTTTGGGGACCTGCCCACAGATACATACCATAGGAGTAGAGTCGATCATTGCATCTGCAATCCCGGTGACCAGATTGGTAGCACCAGGTCCGGAAGTCACCAGACAGACACCGGTTTCGTTGCTGACACGTGCATATCCCTGTGCTGCATGGGTTGCCCCTTGTTCGTGCCGAACCAGAATATGATTGATTTGATCCATATAATCATAGAGTGCATCATACACAGGCATGATGGCGCCTCCGGGATAACCAAAGAGCGTATCAACTCCCTCGGCGATGAGGGCAAGTACTACGGCTTCTGCGCCGCTTACAGTCGTTTTTTTCACGTCTTGTTGTTGTTCGGGTTCTCGAATCGTAGAAGACATAGGATTAAGATTTGCAACTGCTGACTAACGATTTAATTCGTGGAAAAATGCCTAAGCAGCAATTGGTTTGAGAAAAGGTTTATGAGTATAGTACGAATAGCATTAGGCTTCATCAGTTACGCATCCTTCTGATGCTGACGATACTAACTGACGGTATTTGTAAAGGACTCCTCTGGTTACGCGGGAAGGACGAGGGCTCCAGTTTACGCGTCTTTTAGCAATTTCGTCTTCTGTAATATGCGCCTCAATTACATTGTTGACCGCATCGATCGTAATGGGGTCTCCGTCTTGCAGCAGGCCGATCAGTCCGCCAATTTGAGCTTCAGGCGTGATGTGTCCCACCACAAATCCATGAGTTCCTCCGGAGAATCGCCCGTCAGTAATCAATGCAACCTCATTGCCCAGCCCTGCGCCCATTATGGCGGAAGTCGGCTTGAGCATCTCAGGCATGCCAGGACCTCCTTTGGGGCCTTCGTAGCGGATGACTACTACGTCTCCCGCCTGAATCTTGCCGGCTACTATGGCATCATTCGCTGCAAATTCTCCGTCAAATACCCGGGCTGTACCTTCAAAGCGTTCCCCTTCTTTACCCGTGATTTTTGCGACAGAACCGTCTTCTGCCAAATTTCCATAAAGAATCTGGAGATGACCACTTGTCTTGATAGGCGTTTCCAGCGAATAGATAATAGATTGTTCTACGGGTAAATCAGGTAAATCAGCCAGATTTTCAGCAATTGTTTTGCCGGTTACGGTAAGGCAACTGCCATCGATCATTCCGGCGGAGAGGAGATATTTCATTACGGCTGGCGTACCCCCGATTTGATGCAGATCTTCCATCAGGTACTTTCCGCTGGGCTTGAGGTCTGCCAGCAAGGGAGTTTTGTCGCTGATCCGCTGGAAATCATCCAGACTGAGGGGGATGTCTACCGCTTTTGCCATGGCCAGCATGTGCAATACGGCATTGGTAGAGCCGCCGAGCGCCATGATGACGGTCAAGGCATTCTCGAAGGCTGCCTTGGTCATGATCTGACGAGGCAGAATATCGGCTTCGAGCAAATGCCGCATAGCAATCCCTGCTTGTTTACACTCAGCTTCTTTTTCCGGACTTACAGCTGGATTGGAAGAAGAATAAGGGAGACTCATGCCCAGCGCTTCTATGGCCGAAGCCATTGTATTCGCCGTGTACATGCCGCCACAAGCACCTGCACCGGGACAGGAATGCTGGATGATGCCTTTAAATTCTTCCGGAGAAATCTCTCCGTTAATTTTTTCCCCTAATGCCTCAAAGGCTGAAACGATATTCAGGGTTCTGTCTGCGTATTTTCCGGAAGCAATGGTGCCGCCATATACCATGATCGCAGGCCGGTTAAGTCTGCCAATGGCGATCAAAGAACCCGGCATATTTTTATCGCACCCCATCACGGCGATGACGCCATCATACCACTGTGCATTAACAACCGTTTCGATAGAGTCAGCAATTAAATCCCGTGACGGAAGGGAAAATCGCATGCCTTCCGTTCCCATGGAAATGCCATCGCTCACGCCGATGGTATGAAAAATCAAACCCAGCAAGTCTTCTTTTTCTACCCCTGTTTTGACGTGTACAGCGAGATCATTGAGGTGCATATTACAGGGATTCCCCTCATACCCACTGCTCACAATCCCAACCTGCCCTTTATTCATGTCGTCCTCAGTCAACCCTATAGCATATAACATGGCTTGTGAGGCGGGTTGAGTTTCGTCCTGGGTGAGGCGTCTGCTATATTTATTGATCATAAAAGGAATCGCTTTGAGTAGTAGGGGGAAAATATGTATTTCGGATGCTAAAGATCGGAGAATGCTTTCTTTATATCAAGGTACTTTGATATTGGTCATTTTGAGTTACCAATTGCAGGTATTTCCGGGAGAACATATAACCCAATGTATCTTCCCACTCCATTGCAAATCGGTTGCCGTTTAAGGTGCCTATTCCAGCGATTTCGGCAGCTGTTCCCACGAAGAAGGCTCCGTCTGCTGCTTCCATTTCGTCAATAGTAAACTTTTTTTCTACTACAGGAATCTGCATTTCTGCTGCCAGCTCCATTACTGTTTCCCGCGTAATCCCCGGAAGGATATTGCCACGGGGTGGGGTGTACAGTACTTCGTCCTTTTCGAAGAAGATATTAGCGCCGGAAGCTTCTGCGACAAAACCGTCCCCATCCAGGAGGATCGCTTCGTCATAGCCATTGGACCGGGCTTCTGATTTTGCCAGAATAGAATTGATATAATGTCCGCATACCTTGGCTTCTACATGGCATGATTTCGGATTCGGGCGAATGTAAGAAGAGGTCATAACATGCGCTTCCTGATTGCCGAGCAATCGGCCCCACTCAAAAGCAGCGAGAATCAGATGACTCTCTTCGCCAGCATGTATGCTCATACTTCGACCGGCATAAATGAGGGGTCGTATGTAAGCATCTGTAAGGTCATTATGCTTCAATAGCTCGTAGCTTAGCTCAATTAATTCTGCAGCAGTATACGAAACGGGCAGTAGCATTTTTTCTGCTGAGAAAAGCAGTCGCTTATAGTGTGCTTCTGCCTTGAAAATACGGGTTCCCTGAGGCGTTTCGTAAGCCCGAATCCCTTCAAAGACTCCATTGCCATAGTGAAGGGTCTGGGAAAAAAAATCAATGCTGACTTCACTTGCTTTGCAAAACTTCCCATCCTGGTAAACTATTGTGTCTGGCGTGTAATACATTGCTGTGGATATAGATACAGTTGATGTATAAAAAAGCCTTTCTCCCAAAAAGGAGAAAGGCTTATAAAATAGTGTTTCGTTGTGTTAACTCGACAGCCTTTCTCCCTGGTAACCTGTTAGGACCACCACTAGAATAATTTCAAGAAATAGGGCAAAAAGGCGCGAGAACATATTCCTATAAATTAAGCCATTCCCAAAAAGTGGAGAATGGCCGGTTCCTATTAGTACTTATAGCCATTCTTACTGTCATTCCTGAATCAGGACAACACGTACCAGCGATAGAAGAATGACTTGCAAAAATTTCATATTTTACTGACTTCGGTTTCAAATATGATAAGGATAGCTTGATAATCCAAGAAAATGCAAATTAATTTTCTAAACCTTCTCCAGGTTGGATTCGAGAAATCCCTTATGGCTCCTGCCGCAAAACACGCAAAAAGGAAATGAAAAGCAATATTATATCTGCTTAGAAAAGTATAAAATTAGAATATTTCACAATAAATACATTTTATACTTTTGCAGTATGATGATGCCAAGTCCATCTTGTATTGCAAGAAAACTAATCGCCATCCTTGCCACTATTGTATCCTGCTTGTATGCGCCCGCCCAGACTTCCGATTGCGGAACAGATGTATTACATCACCTGAAACGCGATGCTGATAGTATATACCGCCAACAATCTGATTGGGCGGAGTCTGCAACCTTTGGGTATGTAAAATCTCATCTGTCGAGTGCTTCTCAGGCCTTTTCTAGTCAGGGCTGTTCCGCTGACGGAAGTGAAAAAATATTTCAAATTCCTGTTGTGATTCATGTAATGCACAGTCCTGCGGACAATGTGGTGGGAACGGGATCCAACCTTTCTGATGCAACGATCCACGCCGGGATCGATCACCTCAATGCGGCGTTTAGAAATACGGGAGTGTATGCCGGAGGTCCGTATTTTACAAATGCGAGTTCTTTCGGAGCCGTGAGTGAAGATGTGAAAATAGAATTCGTGTTGGCCCAACGCGACCCAAACGGAAATGCTTCGACAGGGATCAATCGAATTTCGACTACTTACTCTGATCTATTCCGGGATGATGCAGGCCCTGCCGGATTTTCCAGTGAGGATGATTACCTGAAAAGCTTGTCTTTTTGGGATTCGGAGCAATATGTCAACGTCTGGCTGGTGAACGAAATTTGTACGGCAAGCCCCAATACCGGTTGTGGAGTTGCCGGCTACGCCTATTTGGCAGGAGCACATGGCGCAACGTATGACGGGATTGTCAATGAAGCACAATATTGGGGCGCATCCACGAATTCGAGTAAGGTGCATATCCACGAGTTTGGGCATTACCTAAACCTGTACCATACCTTCAATGATCCGGATGGGGCAAGTGGCCCCTTGACGGCCTGTGAAAACAATGACTGCCTCACTTCGGGCGATCGCGTGTGTGATACGCCTCCGGATGATGGAACCACTTCTGTTTCCTGTGCCTCTTCTCTGACCGCTAATAGCTGCTCTTCAGATGCTGATGATGTAAGTGCACATAATCCCTTTACATCGGATGTGCAGGATATGTATGAAAATTATATGGATTACGGCTTTCAGAGTTGCCAGAATACCTATACCCAGGGGCAAAAACTCAGAATGCGTGCTGCGCTCACTTCGATCAGGGCTTCACTGCTGGAATCTGAAGGCGGAATTCCGGTATCTGGAAATGATGCTGGGATTGTTTCCGTACTAGCACCCGGAGAATCAATCGGTTGCCTTACTTTTCAGCCTGTCGTATCTCTCCGGAATTTTGGAACCAACAGCCTGAACAATGCCGAAATCACGGTTGCACTCGATGGTGCGATTCAACATACGGTCAATTGGACAGGTGCTTTGGCACGTGATCAGGTAGCGTCTGTGAGTTTAAACCCGATTACGGTAAGTGCGGGTTCTCATGTGATTACGATTTACAGCAAAGGGGTAAATGGAGCAGCAGGAGCAGATGGCTATGCTCAAAATGATACCATCCACACCTGTTTTGAAGCCTATGCACCTTCCGCCAGCCTGCCGATGTGTATGGATTTTGAGGGAAGCTCGTCTGGGCCCAATAACTGGATGCTGGAATCGAATGCTTCCGGCACCGGATGGCAGGTTTACACGGGGGGTACAGGCTGTGGGGCTGCACAAGGGACACATGCCATGTATATGGATGGGTGGTCAAACAATGTAGGTTCTGCCGGGGATGACCTGAATTTATGGATGGAGAGTATAGATCTGAGTAATTATGCCAGCGCAAGCCTGCGGTTTGATCGTGCATATAAGCGTAGCTATTCCAATCGTACCCTTGCATTAGAGGTGGAGATCTCGACAGATTGTGGGGCCACTTTTACGAGTTTGACCTCTTTCTCGAATTCAACCCTGGCTACTGTCAGCGGTTTTGAATATACCAATCCCTGGGAACCTACTGCTTGCTCCGAATGGGATAGTACAGTCCTGAATCTCACTCCTTATGTTGGCCAGGTGGTGATGATCCGGTTTCAGGCACAAATCGATTCCTATTATTCACAAAACCTGTACCTCGATAATCTATGCCTGGAAGGGGTTGAAAATACTGCTCCTTGCCCGGATTTATTGCTTTCGATAAGCAGAACTGACGAAAACTGCCAACAGACAGATGGAACGGCAACCGCTAGCCCGGCAGCCGGAACAACTCCTTTTACATATGCGTGGAATTCAGTTCCCGTCCAATCAATGGCAACCGCAACGGGATTGGCCGCAGGGTCTTATGAAGTAATTGTCGCAGACTCAAATGGCTGTGCAGATACGGCGAGTATAGTGCTGAATAATACGGGAACGCCACCGACGGCTGGGTTCAACGCCACTGCTTCAAATCTGGATATCAGCTTTACGAATACCGCTATTCATTCGACTTCCTGGTTCTGGGATTTTGGAGATGGAGGATCCGCTACTTTAGAGAATCCAACTCATACCTACACGATGGCTGGGAATTATTCAGTTTGTATGATCGCTACAGGTGCTTGTGGGGCCGATACACTTTGTCAGTTGATTATGGTAACCTGTCCGGGTCCGGTTGCGGCGTTCACCTCATCGATTACCAATACTTCGGTTGTATTTACCAATGCTTCTACGCAGGCTACCAGTTGGTACTGGGATTTTGGGGATGGCAATCATTCTACCTCTCCCAACCCTTCTCACCAATATGGAAATCCAGGTACCTACACAGTTTGTTTAGTGGTATCGAATGCTTGTGAGGTAGATAGTTTATGTCAGCAGATCACCGTTGATTGTCCAGAACCTACTGCGGGATTCTCATTTGTCAACACGCTTCTGGAAATAGATTTTACGGATGCCTCAACGTTGGCAACCTCGCAAATATGGAACTTTGGTGATGGGAATACGGCTTTTAGTAGTAATCCCGCACATACGTATAGCACTGCCGGGACGTATACGGTTTGCCAGGTGGTATTCAACAGCTGTGGAGTGGATACCCTTTGTCAGCAAGTAACGGTCTCCTGTACGGAGCCAGAAGCGGGTTTCAGCAGTACTGCACAAAACTTAGAGGTTGATTTTTCAGATGCGAGTCAGTCAGCAGGCGCCTGGGTCTGGACCTTTGGAGATGGGGGGGTCTCGACAAGCCCAAACCCCAGTCATATCTATGCCAGTGCCGGTACCTATATGGTCTGTCAGATAGTATTTAACAGTTGTAGCTCAGATACCTTTTGTCAATCTATTACGGTTTCCTGTGAGGTGCCTACGGTAGCCTTCGCAGTAACGCATGATGATTTGGCTGCGAGTTTTACAGATTTGACCAGTGGTGCAGATAGTTGGTTTTGGGATTTTGGGGATGGAAATACAGCAACGACTGCTTCTCCTCAGCATACCTATCAAACAGGAGGAATATATGCGATCTGCCTGACCGCAACCAATGAATGTGGTTCTATGACCTTTTGTGATACTGTTACAATCGAGGAATTGTGTGATTTGGCCTTAACGATTCTGGGGCAAGATCCTAGCTGTTCCCTTCCTAACGGGATCGTGAGTGCGAATGTGACGGGAGGCAGGCTTCCCTACACGTATGCCTGGAATACAGGTGTGAGTACCCGATCAGTTACAGGTGTTTCAGCAGGCACTTATTCGGTTCAGGTAGTGGATTCAGAAGGCTGTGAAGTTGAAGATTCGGTCATCATTGTCAATACATCAGAGCCTCCAGTCCTTGAGGTAGAAGAATTCATTCAGTTTTGTGAGAATGGAATCATCGAGGCCAGTAGCCCTGGGAATGAGTTGACCTGGTCAGACGGAAGCACAGGCACCTCTATCCCCGTTACACAAAGTGGTTCATACTGGGTGAGCGCCACCAATACAGCCGGTTGTACAAGCCGGGATACGGTTGTAGCCCAAATCGATACGCCGCCTGTTTCTGCTTTTGCTTATCAGGCGAATGGGCTGGAAGTGAGTTTTTTCAATGCTTCTAATTCCGGTGCCACGTATAGCTGGAACTTTGGGGATGGAAATACATCCAGCCAATTTCAACCCATTCATACCTATACCCAAAGTGGGACCTATACGGTAGTGCATATCGTGGAAAATGCTTGTGGAAGCGATACCATAACCAACTTTGTAAATGTTTCGATCACCTCAATTACGCCTGGTACACACGGACTGTTTGTGTCCGTCTATCCGAATCCGAGCGCAGGCCATTTTGTAGCGGAACTGAATGGGGTGTCAGGGGAAGAAATCGTTTGGGAACTGACGGATATTCGTGGGCGGGCTGTGTACGAATTACGAGAGGTAGCCCGGGAAGAAATGCATCAAAAATCTTTTGATATGAGTGATCAGCCGGAGGGAATTTATACCTTACGGGTTCAGGTTGGCAATAGCAGTTTTGCGCAGAAAATAACGGTTTCCAGATAAGAAATATTTCTAATGACTTAGAAACAGACTTCTGGTTGGCAGGCCCTGCTGGCTGGAAGTCTTTTCAATTATGCGCAAAAACCACAGATTAATCGCTATTTTCCTTTCATTTTCTGCTCACTTACTCAGATGAATATGACCCTTGCAGATATGATGATCACAAAAGCCTCAGGAGAGCAAGTTCTTTTTGAGGCGGCAAAACTTCGTAATTCCCTTGCTAAGGCAGGGGCAAGTGATCAGGTGATCAGTCGGATTTTGGACGATATTTCATCGAAACTATACCCCGGAATCCCCACCAAAAAGATCTATCAGCAAGCTTTCGCGATGTTAAAAAGGCAATCTCGTCCAAGTGCTGCCCGATATAAGCTGAAACGGGCGATCATGGAATTAGGGCCTACGGGATACCCATTTGAGAAATACGTAGGCGAAATCTTTAAAGACCAGGGCTTTATGGTTGAGGTGGGGATAATCGAGCAGGGAAATTGCGTGACGCATGAAGTCGATGTATTGGGCGAAAAAGATAATCGGCGCATCGCAGTAGAATGTAAATACGGAAACAGAGCCGATAAAAAAGTCGATGTGAAAGTCCCGCTCTACATCCATTCCCGGTTTCGGGACCTCTCTCGTGAATGGAAAAAATCCGAAGTACATCGAAGCAAACAGCATGAAGGCTGGATCGTTACGAACACCAGTTTTACGGAAGATGCTATTCAATACGGGATTTGTTCAGGCTTGCATTTGATTTCATGGGATTTTCCCAAAACCGGAAACCTCAAACAACTGATCGATCATTGCCATTTATATCCCATTACCAGCATGACCTCCCTCACCAAAAAGGAAAAAAAAGATCTGCTTGATAAGGGAATTGTATTGTGCCGGGATTTGCTGACTAATGAGGCCTTGCTGGAAGACGTAATGATCCCGAATAACCGCATTCGTAAAATCATGGAAGAGGCAGAGGGACTATGTGGTTAATGAATAAGCCTGCGTTCA
>CAYGTH010000010.1:33787-40100 GCA_964352745.1 uncultured Bacteroidia bacterium | reverse complement strand
GCGGCGGCTCTGTATGCATCGAAATTGGGGTACCACCCCTCTTTGATGGCTGTTCCTCCTTTGATCGCAAAGGGCTCACAAATGATGAGTTTCACATTTGGCAAGGCTTTTAACGTACGCTGGAGCAGCGCGCGGTAGTCATTCTCATAAATCTCTACGGTGCCGTCATACTTGCCATTAAACATGTGCCAATAGTCATTTACCCCAATCAAGATACTCAATACATCGGGTTTCAGGTCGAGACAGTCTTCCTGCCAACGGTCTGCCAACTGAAAGACTTTATTACCGCTGATTCCCTTGTTATGACACTTCCATTGTGCGCCGGGCGTTTTACCCAATAATTGGCTGGTAGCCTGAAAAGCATATCCGGTTCCGAGAGCGCCGCCATTATTCGCACCTTTTCGATCGCGGTTCCGGCCAGCATCCGTAATGGAGTCTCCTTGAAACAGGATAGTTAGGTTAGTAGCACCCGCTTCGGCCAGGAATTCTTCTTCATCAGATAAGGCAAAACTTCCAAGACCTGCGAGCACAGAAGTGGCCAATGCGGAATGTTTGAGAAAATTTCTACGATCCAGATTCATTTGCGGTAGTTCGGTGTGAGTAGGTTAATTGACTTGGTATAAATTTCAAAAAAGGAAAACGAAGTCCAACATCCATCCTGCACAATCGTTTGCGGAAAGTACCAGGGAAGATAGCCTAATATATATTTATTTCGAATTTCCTGCTGTAACAGGGGCAAGCAGAATCAATACTCTTTTCATGATAGGTAATCGGACATATTTATCTATGCTTTGTGTACCTCTGTGCTTGTTTAGTGTTACTCAGTGTAATAGCTAAAACAGAAAGAAATTATTTCTCAGAGGTGCACAAAGGGCCACAAAGTTTCACGGAGTTTAGTGAGATAAATTCTCAATCAGCTTAGGCCAACACCTCTTTCACGACTTTACCATGCACATCTGTCAGGCGAAAATCTCTGCCCTGAAAAGGGAAGGTCAATCGTTTATGATCTAATCCCAGGCAATGGAGGATCGTGGCTTGTAAATCATGAATATGCACCCGGTCTTTGATTCCGTAATAGCCGATTTCATCTGTCTCCCCAAATGAGAACCCTCGCTTTACACCGCCGCCTGCCATCCAAATGGTAAAGGCTTCGCTGTGATGATCCCGTCCCTTGAAGTTGGCACCGGATCGGCTTTCCATCATGGGCGTTCGTCCAAATTCTCCGCCCCAGACGACCAGGGTTTCATCGAGCAAACCCCGCTGCTTCAAATCTTTGAGCAAAGCGGTTACAGGTTGATCCATTTGTTCACAGGCGCGTTTCAAGCCGCCTGTTACGCCATTGCTCTCACTCGCGCCGTGATGATCCCATTTCCGATCAAATAATTGCACGAAGCGGACTCCTTTTTCTACGAGTTTGCGGGCCAGCAAGCAATTATTGGCCAGGGAGGTTTTGCCCGGCTCGGTGCCATACATTTCATGAATATAGGCTGGTTCATCGTCTTTATCCATCGTTTCCGGCACAGAGGCCTGCATCCTGAACGCGAGTTCATATTGAGAAATACGCGCCAAAATTTCGGGATCACCGACTTCCTGGTATTCCTGCTGATTGACGCGGTTAATTGCATCGATAGATTCTTTTCGGAGGTCCCGGCTGATTCCCGCCGGATTCGACAAATCAATTACCGGATCTCCTATCGAATGAAGTCGAACCCCTTGATACACACTCGGCAAAAACCCGCTTCCCCATATACTTTTTCCGGCACTCACATCGAGTCCACCAGAATGCAGGACCACAAAGGCAGGCAGGTTTTCATTCTCAGAACCCAGGCCATAAGCGACCCAGGAACCCATGCTCGGCCTTCCCGGTTTGTCGCCACCTGTATGCACCATGAATTGCGCGGGGGCATGGTTAAATTCGTCAGTATGCATTGCCTTGAGAAAGGTTACCTCATCGACCACTTCTGCGAATTGCGGTAAATGCTCAGAAAGCCAGGCCCCTGACTTGCCGTATTGCCGAAAACTCGCCTGCGGCCCCAACATTTCAGGAGTGCCTTTCAAAAAGGCAAATTGTTTCCCCTCCATCAGAGAAGGTGGACAGGGCTGCCCATCGAGCTTGGCGAGTTCGGGTTTATAGTCAAATAATTCTAATTGAGAAGGAGCACCGGCCATGTGCAGAAAAATGACGCGCTTGGCACTTGGTGCCGTATGTGCCAACAGAGAAGGCGCACTTTTTCCCACTAAAGCGGAAGCAGTATGCGGAGCCTCTATTCCACAGCCAATCAAACTGCCCAATGCCATTCCGCCCATTCCCGCCATACATTTTTTTAGGAAATGCCGACGGGTATTGAGTCGGGTGAGTTCAAGTTGAGCTTGTTGATAATGATTCACAGCATTATTATTAAAAAAGTTCCTGACTCCTGGCCACTTTGTCATTTCCTCTTCCGTCTTCCGTCTTCTGTCTTCCGTCTTCCGTCTTCTGTCTTACCCCATCAATCCTTAGTAATCCAGGCATCCATATTGAGCATCGCATTCGCAGTCAAGGTCAGCGCTGCCAGTCGAGGCGTAGCTCGTTGACGATATGCGGTAGGAATCGTTTTTTCCATGTCGGCAGTCTCTTCACAAAAATGAGATTCTGCTGTATCATACAACTCCATAAAAGCAGCGAGTTTTTCAGAATGCGGACGTGTGTACATCAATTGCTGATATCCGGCAATAATAGCATCCTGCACTTCTCCTCCGGTGCTATCCATATAGAGAGCCAGCGCCTGTGCTGCTTTGAAATAGATCGAATCGTTGAGTAGCACCAGGGCCTGCAGGGGCGTATTGGTCCGAATTCTCCGGGAAGTACAAATGCTGCGAGCAGATCCGTCAAAGGTCATCATCATCGCTGAGGGATAAATCCGCCGCCAATAATTATACACCGCCCGCCGCATGGGCGAATAGGCGATTAAATCACCTTGCCGATATGCATCTCGTGCACGGGAGTCGGGTTGTTCCAGTTTTACAGGAGGGCCTAATTGGGTTGCGTCAAGGAGCTGAGTCGCGGCCAGCGCCTGATCGCGTATTTGTTCCGCCGCCAGGCGAATTCGAGGGCCTCTTGCCAGTAATCTGTTTCCCGGATCCTTCTCCAACAGTTCCTGGGTCGCATGGGATTGTTGTCGGTAAGTAGCAGACATCACCATCTCCTTGAGCAGCGATTTAATCCGCCACTTGTGGTTATTACGGAATCGCACCGCGAGCCAGTCCAGCAATTCCGGATGACTGGGCGCATCTCCCTGTGTCCCCAGGTCCTCAACCGTTTTGACGATTCCCGTTCCGAATATTTGTTCCCAAAACCGATTCACTGCCACTCGGGCAGCTAAGGGATTTTCAGGACTGATGAGCCACTGAGCCATTTCCAGGCGATTGGATACTGATTTAGGATACAAGGGGGCGAGCGATCCGGGAATTCCTTCAGAGACTTCTTTCCCCGGGATCAACCAACTCCCTCGTTCGAACATTCGGTTTGTACGCCGCTTAGCCGCTGGCAATTCCCGCATTATGGGGGTATGAATTGCCGGAATATCATAGAGGCTTGCCAACTGTCGCTTCATGGCCGGACCATATGCCTGGTAGCGAGGCTCGGCCATCTGATACTGGAACCAGTCCAGTCTAAAAAGATCCGTTACAAAATCCCGATTCATCCGGAAATAATAGTACACATCATGCGCACCAGATGTAGGAGAAATGGAAGCGGAAACAGTTTTCCAGCTTTTCCACGAGCCTGTGGTTTTCAGTTCGAGACTGCTGATTTTTTGTCCCTTGAGGGAATCGAGATAGACCTCCACAAACCCACCGGAATGCGGCGTAGCATATCGATACTGAATGGCCGCCACATCAGTCAGATCAATGTCTTCAAACATAATCCAGGAGGAGTCCTGAATTTGAAAAACTGACAGTTGATCAGGGGAAGTCAATTCAATAAACCGGCTATGGTCCTGATATTCTTCTGCCTCTACGCGCCGGTAGTCCATTTCATAGAGAAGTTGATTCCGGTTTTCATACAAAAAAGTATCAATATCCGGTTGCCAATCTTGATGAGTCTGCTCCTGCACCCAAGAGAGAATCTCTTCCACCTCTACACGCTGGCTATCTTCGTAGGTAAACAGTTTGGGCTGCTCATTATAGATGTCTTTATCAGCGGTATTATTAAAATAAGACATGAACCGATAGAAATCTTCATGCCGAAAGGGATCATAAGGATGGCTGTGGCACTGAACACAGGCCATGGTGGTTCCCTGCCAGACTTCCCAGGTAGTGCCTACTCGCTCCACAACAGCGGCGATTCTGAATTCTTCGTCATTTGTCCCGCCTTCATCATTGGCCATCGTATTTCGGTGAAAGGCAGTCGCAATAAGTTGGTTTTCAGTTGCATCTTCGAGCATGTCGCCAGCGAGTTGTTCCAGGGTAAACTGATCAAATGGCATATCTGCATTGAATGCGTTAATCACCCAGTCCCGATATTTCCAAATGCTGCGATTCAGGTCTTTTTCATATCCCTTGGAATCGGCATAACGCGCCAGGTCCAGCCACATCGAGGCCCATTTCTCACCAAAAGCGGGATTTACCAACAAACGATCTACTGCTGCTTCATAGGCTTGCGAGGAAGTATCGGCGATAAAGGCTGCTGCTTCCTCCTGAGTCGGCGGCAAACCAATCAGGTCTAAACTCAATCGTCGAATCAATTGAGCTTTTGAAGCAATAGGCGAAGGGCTCAGTTCAGCAGTTTCCAGTTGGTTCCGTACAAATTTGTCAATTCCGTTGATCGGCCAGGATGCGTCTGCTACTGTTGGTGGGCTCAGGTCTTCATCGGGGAGTACATACGCCCAGTGATTCTCCCATTGAGCCCCTTCGTTAATCCATTGTTTGATGAGGTTGATTTCTGATTCGGGCAGGGGTTCGTGGTCCAGGGGCATCCGTACCTCCGGATCTGTGGCCGTCAGTCTTCGATACAACTCACTTTTATGTGCCTTGCCTGGAATAATTGCAGGCTCTCCTGAGTCAGTTGGCCCCAGCGCATCTTCCCGAAACAGCAAACTGAATCCGCCACTTTGCTTGACGCCTCCGTGGCAGGCAATACATTTTTGGTTAATAATCGGGCGAATATCCCGATTGTAGCTGATTTGGGGGCCAGAGAACCAACTACTAATACTTCCGGTGAGGGACACAATAAGGAGTGCCGAAACACCAATAAGCAGATATGTATAGGTCCGTTTCACAGGGAATTTCATGCAGATAAGTAGGCAGAATTCAATATAAGATAAAATTCTGAATGCATGGGGATTACCCCTGAGATAAGGATTTCCGGATTGTGGAAAATCAGGCTTTGACAGGGCGGGTGATGAATGGAATATCTTTGCCGCGACCAGCGATCTCCTGATAGTATTCTACGCCTACTTCGTCCTGGAATCGAATTTTAAACTGATATCCTTTTTCCTCGACTTCACTTCCCCGCATCGAGAAGCTCAACCGTGCACCCTTAACAAAGAGAGGACCATCCAGACCTTTTTCGGGGATGGGAGGAGGCATCATATTGATTTCCAATTGATTTTCTTTTCCGGAATCATGGCCTAAATACACCATTGCACCGCCTGTATTTACGAGGGCAATGCGGAGTTGATCGGCTGACAGGATCGCCACTTCATCTGGAATTAACCGAGGTTTACGACGGCGAATTTGTTCTTCAGTGATTTGGCTGGTATCAATGCGTCCAGGCTGGTCCGAGACAAATATACTTTCACCAACAGCCCCTTTAGCATCCACCAGTTTTTCTTCTTCGGGCTGGATCAAAGGCTGATTAAACTTCTCAATCTTCGGAGGCTTGGCAATCCCCAATAGCTTGGCAAGCTTATCTGAAACGGAGTCTTGCTTATCTTCTTTCTTTTTAGTGCGGTCCAGATCCTCCCAATCCCCCTTGTCACCTTCTCCTTGTGCGAGCACCTCTTCCACTAATTTTTCCAGAGGTTCTTCTACTACTTCCTTAGGAGTTTCTTCCAATTTCTGGAGTCGTTCAGCTTTTTCTTCGGCGATTCTCCTGGCTTCCTCTTCTTCTCTTTGCCGGGTTAATTCTTTCGCCTCTAACAGACGACGCGCTTCTTCCTCTTCCGCTTTTCGACGTTCTTCTTCTGCCAAACGCCTTGCCTCCGCTTCCTGCTCAGCTTTCGCTTCAGCTTCTTTGCGAGCTGTTTCTTCTGCTGCCAAACGCTTTGCCTCGGCTTCCTGCTCAGCTTTCGCTTCAGCTTCTTTGCGGGCTGTTTCTGCTGCTGCCAAACGC
>CAYGTH010000010.1:0-33777 GCA_964352745.1 uncultured Bacteroidia bacterium | reverse complement strand
CGTTCCGCTTCCGCTTGTGCTTGGTCTTCTTCTTCCAGACGCGTTGCGTCGGCTTCCTGCTCAGCTTTCGCTTCGGCTTCCGCTTCTTTTCGGGCTGTTTCAGCTTCTTCTGCCAGACGCTTTGCTTCAGCTTTCTGCTCAGCTTGTGCTTCGGCTTCTCTAATAGAAGAATCTGTATCTAAAACTACTTCCGTTTCACTCTCTTCGACAACTGCAACCGAATGCTTCAAAGCAGGGGCATCTATCTGAGCTTTATTTTCAATCGGCTTTTCGTATTCTTCTGCGATCATCGTTGATTCCTTGACCTTCCGCTGTAGTTCAGCAAATGGGTCTTCACGACGAAAATCTTCTGATTTTGCCTTTACCTCCAACTTGGGAATTTCCTTCTCTAAGGGTTCGGGACTTATTTCCTCAATCGGCTTAACAGGGGTTTTATCCCGATTAAACATATTCTTCAAATTACCCATCAGCCCTGTATTCCCTAACTCCTCTTTAGACCGGAAAAAATCACTTGATTCCCCCCAGACAGGCTCAGCTGGGACAGGCGAACCTGTACCAGAGGTCTGTTCAACCGTTTCACTCGTGTCTACAAATAACTGACGGGCAAGGAACAAAGCTCCTCCAAGGGCTAATACCATCCCTAGAAAAATCAATATATCGACCCAAGGTGCTGTGGAAAATGTGTCCATCTCGAAAGGAAATGCTAATTAAAATGAATATTCAATAGTCATTCAGGGCAGTGAACTGAACATACCTTCAAAAGGTAGGCCAAGCGTAAGATATGTGAAAGAAAGGTAGAATTTTCCTTACAAAAAACCTATTTAGCGAGGATGAACTGTCAAAATCAGGTTGTTAGGAAACAATTATGATGGGTGAAAATATATATAAAAATATGGCCCTGGGAAGCAAAGGCCCTGTATTTTCAAAATCTAAGATGTTAGTGTCGGGGTAAATTTGACGGTCATTGAAAATATTCGGTCGTTTGTTGAAAGAATATCCCACTGGAGATGATTTTTTGCATATTGTATTTCATTGTAAATGAATACTCGTTCACATTTTTCTCTCTTTGATCATCTGGCTACTTTCCTCCATGCCAGGCAATACCCTTGAAATTGCTGAAACCGAAATTCCGATTGGTAAACGATATAAAGAATCCTTGATGGAAAAAATTGCTCAGCTATAGGCTCTACCGAATCCATCTGTATGCATACTGCCCTTGTCGGTCTTTCAGGGTCCATATATAGCAGCCCTTTGGGAGCTGATCTGTCATCGTATGATGGGTATGTCCTGCGCTCAGCAATTCCCGGCTCACAACTTGCCCATTCAGGCCGATCAATTGCAATTGCGTGGGTCGCATCGCTCTGAATGCCCACCGATCTCCTGATCGCTCTGCCTCAAATCCAATGGGAAGTTGAGGCGAAACTCCCGTAAGTCTGTTATTCAGAGAAATAATCCCATCCAAATCTGCTGATAAGCGATCCGGCCCTTGAAAATGGGTAGCATCTGTTACCCGAATATATCGAACCGTATCTATTCCCACTAGATCAAGATCAAAACTATCACCTCCACTTTCAAGGTGATCTGCATAATTCACCCCCATCGCAGCGGTAGGGGTTCGCCCTGCCAATCCCACTCCTGTCACAGAGTCATATGGGAAAACCGTCCAATCTACGCCATTCGGACTGACTGAAACGATCATCCATTCCTCAAAGATCCCTCCAGGGAATAAAAAGGCATTTTCAAACACTGTAAAATCCGGACCGGCCTGATTGAGAATCGGCGACTCAAAACCCAATACGATAAACCCTCCTTTCCCCAAAGAAACAACTTCTTCCGGCGTACCGGCAGGCGACATTGGGCCTACGATCTCACTTACAGGCCCCAGTACATTCGCTGGAAAATATGCGCTATCCTGTCCAAATGTCTGACTTGTACCAAACGTATATTCCAGCACTTCAGATGCCCAATTCTCTTGAGCTGAAACATTGAAAATCAGACTCAAGCCGAGCCCTATCCCCATCAGGCTTCGCATTATGTTTACCTTAGCTTGCTGCTTGATCTCCATATCTATAGATTAGTTGAGTCTCATTATACATCCTGATCGCAAGGTACAGAATTCAGGTTCCATATTCTTTCAGCAGCCTAGATTATCCGAATTGAACCGAGCCAAAAAGGATTTGATTATTGCGCTTTTTCAGGTTAATTTCGACCAATTCTCATATACTGAATACATGCATTTTCCAGAAGACTTACTTTACACAAAAGACCACGAGTGGATCCGCATAGACGGAGATACCGGATGGGTCGGGGTTACCGACTTTGCTCAATCTGAGCTAGGGGATATTGTTTACGTCGAAATCGAGGCCCTGGATCAGGAAGTCGATCGAAACGACGTATTTGGAACAGTAGAAGCCGTAAAAACAGTTTCTGACCTGTTTATGCCTATCGGTGGCGTGGTTACAGAATTAAATGAAAAACTGCTGGATAATCCCGAACTCGTCAATAGTGATCCTTATGGAGAAGGCTGGATGGTACAGATCAAGATTACAGAAGCTATAGAAAGTGCTGAATTACTTTCTGCTGCTGACTATACCCAAATGGTAGGGAAATAACCCTGCTGATACTGATTTGCCCGGCATGGTTTCCGTAACCTTGCCGGGCTATCTTATTGTAACAGTTCCCCAAAATTATCCTTGCCCCTGAAATATTAGCCCCTTATCTTGCTATAAGGGTATTTAGGTACCGCTCCCGCTAATCAACTTATCTTCCTCTTTTTCGTTTGTAGCATTATGAAACGATTTCTCTCCCTCATTTTCCTGGGGTTCGCCATATCCTGTGTATTTGCCCAAAACCCAGAAGCCGAACTTGCCGAAAAATATTTTGCAGATGGTGAATTCGAATCGGCCCTCGGGTTGTTTGAAAAATTATTCCGTTCCTCTCCTGTAGAAAATTATGCACTCCGTATCGTCACTTGTTATGAAGAGTTGCAACAATTTGAGGAAGCTGACAAGTTTTTAGGAAAAATAATTAAACGTAATCCGAATGCGCCCATCTTTCCCATTACGCGCGCGATGTTGCTTGAAAAAATGGGAAAGCTGAAGGAATCGGATAAGCTGTTTGCCCAAACCATCGACAAGGAACTCCGCACAGAAGGCGATTTTCTGCGAATCGGTTCTTTTTTATATCAGGCAGGAAAGCTCGACTACGCCCTGGACACGTATTCACAAGGGAGAAAACGGCTTAAGCGGCCTTTTGAATTCAGCAGTGAAGTCGCTAATATCTACGAACAACAAGGGGAATTCAAATCTGCTACCAACGAATACCTTAACGAATATTTTCGAAATCCCTCAAATTATAGCAGCGTCAACTTATCGATCCTGAACATGATGGTGCCCGGTTCCATGAAAGAGATCGAAGATGCCCTTCTCATGGCAATAGATAAACATCAAAATGACCGGGGATTGCGGACTATGTTATTCGAGTTTTATGTATTGGCAGAGGATTTTGGCGAAGCATTTGTACAGGTCAAGTCTATAGACCGACTATTTAAGGAAGACGGGGAGCGGGTTTTTCGATTTGCAGAAACCATGCGCAACAATGAGAATTATGACCTGTCTAACCGGGCATACGATTATATCATTGATCGCAAACGCAATCCCGCGAGTCAGCAAAAGGCGTATATGGAAAAGGCCATCAATGGCGAACTGAAAGCATTTGGTCAGTTACCCGTTGATTTGTTAGCAGTACAGCAAGCCGTTCAAAACTATGATGAACTCCTCAATCGGTTTGACCGAAACGCTGCCAACTTCGATGCGATCTACCGACGTGCACGCCTGATGGTTTTTTACCTGGACAACCTGGAAGGTGCCTTAGCTGAGTTAAATGGGATCATTGACAATCCAGGAATCGGGCGAGACAAATGGGCACAGGGAAAATTGTTGATTGGTGATATTTTGCTCATGCAACAGTCCTATAACAAAGCCAAACTGACCTTTACACAGGTCAGTGAGATGTTTAAGGACCGGCAACTAGGCGCATTGGCGAAATACAAATTAGCCCAACTGGCGTACTACAAAGGCGAATTCAACCTCGCACAAGCACAATTAAGCGCAATTAAGGATAATACTTCCAATGATATTTCCAACGATGCAATCAAGCTTAATTTGCTCATTATAGACAATACAGGCCTTGACACGACTACAGCAGCCCTGGAGTTATTTGCTCAGGCCCAACTACTTGCTTATCAGCGTCAACACGATCGGGCCATGGGTTTGCTGGATTCCCTTGCATACGAATATCCGACTCATACTTTGGCTGATGAGATCCTTTGGGAAAAAGCCAATATCTTTCTCAAACGAAACGATATCAGCTCGGCGATGATTTACATCGACCGAATTCTGACAGAATTTTCATACGATATTTATGGAGACGACGCCCTCTACACCAAGGCTAAAATCCACGATTACTCTCTCAAGGATCCGGAAGCGGCCATGAAGTATTATCTGGAATTTCTGGCTCGTTTTCCGGGAAGTTTGTACTCAGTCGAAGTCAGAAAACGGATACGATCCCTTCGGGAAGGGTAAGGGAGCTATCGTCTTATTTTCACCTTGAATAATCGGGGCTTGTTGATCTTTGTGCGCTCAGCGCCAATGATCAGGTTGTCTTCGTCCAAAAAATCTATCGCTTCAAATTGACGGCCGATTCCAACCTTGGGGATGTCGAGCTTACGAATTTTTCCAGAGAGAAAATCGGTTCCTTCAAAATCTTCAATCAGAAAAACTGAGCCCCGGGATTTGGGAACGATTTTCCGAGAACGATAGAGGTAGGATAATAGCGCTACTCGCTTTCCACTCGGACTGATGGCCGCTGCGGTGATCACGCGCTTTTCCATCACCCGACTTCCTTTTTTCACCGCCGTATAATCACCTGACTGGGCCGGTAGTACATATAAAGACGTCCGGTATTTTACATTGGGCAAATAGTCTTTGGAGAAGATATACAAGGAATCCTGGAACCAAAACCCTCCCTCTGCATCAAAACGGCGATCGGCTGGCGCTGGGGGAAATAGTTCCTGATCGGGATATCTATAAGTGATAGAATCGAGTGATTGGGTGGCAGTCTCCCATTTATAAATTCGTAGATTCTCGCGTTGGTTGGCATTGTTCCCACAGTCAAATACATAAATATTTCCAGCATTATCATAGCTTAAATCTTCCCAATCCTGATTATAAGCCCCCTCAATCGGCATCGAATCAATCAACTCACCAGCCGGGTTAACGGCATAGAGGACAGGTCTCCCACCGCTATCATTATTCAACCAGAATATATCTTCATTTTCGATGTAAAGTCCTGATGCTTCTTCCAATTGGTCCGGGAGGACAGGCATGCGGCTATATTTATAACTACATGAACATATCGTAAAGCTTATAAAGGCTAATATCAATATCCGGGGAGAAGCCAGACAATACATAAGCAATAGAGTTTCAATATGAGGTTATAAAAAAGGGGGAACCGATTAGTGTTCCCCCTTATAAATATTTTCAGCAACTCTTTTATTGAGCAGCCAAGGCGTCGGCACCCGCAGAAATCTCAAGAATCTCTGTTGTAATGGCAGCCTGACGTGCTTTGTTGTAACTAATTTTAAGCGAGCCCAATAGTTCTTCGGCATTCTCTGTAGCAGTATCCATCGCCACCATCCGCGCTCCTTGTTCGGAAGCATTTGACTCCAACACTGCTCTAAATACCTGAAGGCGGAGTGATTTTGGAATCAAATCCAGAAGAATCTGTTCCCGGTCCGGCTCAAAGATATAATCAGCCTGAGTATTGGCATCTTCTGAATCTCCTATATCAGCAGCAGAAAGCGGCAATAAATCTTCGACCTGCCGAATCTGAGTCATGACATTTTTGAATTCGTTGTAGCACAGATGTACTTTATCAAATTCTCCATCCAGAAACCCGTCAAAAACGCGCTGGGTAACGTTATTTACTGCATCAAAAGTCAGATCAGCGAAAACATCAAAGTTTTTAGCGTCGACCAGACTAAATCCGCGTTTCTTATAAAAATCATAGGCTTTACGCCCCATAGTCAAAACCTTCACACGCCCTTCTGCTAATTCCGTTGCATAATGGGCCTTCATATACAGATTGGCTTCCTTAATAATATTGGCATTAAAAGGGCCGCACAATCCGCGGTTAGAAGTTACCACAATGAACAAGACGTTTTTGACCTCCCGGATTTTAACCAAGCCACTGGGAATATCTTCTACGTTCACCGCAGAAACTACATTACCAATGATCTCCTTCAACTTACCGGCATATGGCCGTAGCTTCAACATCCGGTCCTGAGCTTTGCGCAATTTAGCAGCCGCGACCATTTTCATGGCTTTGGTTACTTGCTGGGTGCTTTTGACCGTTTTGATCCTGCCGCGTATTTCCTTAAGATTCGCCATCGGGCTTATTAAAGAGTAAAGTGAAAAATCAGCCGGCTATCAACCGGCTATTTATATCAATTAATCCACGAAAGAGTCTGCAACTGATTTTGAAACCGTTGCCAATACTTCCTGAATTTCGTCTGTCCATTTCTTGTCGCGAATCGCCTGAAGCGTATCTGCATATCTCAGCTCCAGTTCCTGAATCAGCTTCGCTTCGTACTCAGCGACTTTCTCGACAGGTACATTGTCAATATATCCCTTGGTAGCGGCAAAGATAATGGCTACCTGATTTTCAACTGATACAGGGCTGTATTGCTTCTGAATCAGAATCTGTACGTTGCGCTTGCCTCTTTCGAGCTGACGCTGAGTAGTTTTATCCAAATCAGAACCAAAGCGAGAGAAGGCTTCCAATTCCCGATACTGTGCGAGGTCCAGCTTAAGGGTACCCGATACTTTTTTCATCGGCTTGGTCTGCGCAGATCCTCCCACACGAGATACCGAGATCCCTACGTTAATCGCTGGGCGAATACCCGCGTTAAAGAGGTTGGTCTCCAGGAATATCTGACCATCTGTAATCGAAATCACATTAGTAGGGATATAGGCAGAGACGTCTCCTTCCTGAGTTTCAATAATCGGCAGTGCCGTCAGAGAGCCCCCTCCTTTTACAATGTCCTTGAACGCCTCAGGGAGGTCATTCATTTGAGAAGCGATCTCATCATTATTGATGACTTTTGCAGCACGCTCCAACAGACGGGAGTGAAGATAAAATACATCTCCAGGATAGGCTTCACGTCCGGGCGGGCGACGCAGCAGCAAAGATACTTCCCGGTAGGCAACTGCCTGCTTGGAAAGGTCATCGTAAATTGCCAATGCCGGACGACCGGTATCACGGAAATATTCGCCAATCGCTGCACCCGCAAACGGGGCAAAGAATTGAAGCGGTGAAGGAGCAGAAGCCGGAGCTGCTACTACAACCGTATAGGCCATAGCGCCAGCATCCTCAAGTGCCTTTACTACCTGAGCTACTGTAGAAGCTTTTTGTCCACATGCCACGTAGATACAGAATACAGGTTCCCCATTATCATAGTTCTGCTTCTGATTGATAATAGTATCTGTTGCAATAGCCGTCTTACCAGTAGAACGGTCTCCAATGATCAGCTCCCGCTGGCCACGGCCAATTGGAATCATGGAGTCAATCGCTTTTAAACCTGTTTGCATAGGCTCATTTACCGGTTGACGAAAGATTACTCCAGGAGCCTTACGCTCATAAGGAGAATCGATCAGATCGCCCTGAATCGGTCCTTTTCCATCGATAGGCTCACCGAGTGGATTGATAACCCGACCTAACAGCCCTTCTCCCACACCGAGAGAAGCAATCCGTCCGGTTCTTTTTACCGTATCGCCCTCTTTGATTCCTTCGGAATCACCGAACAATACTGCACCGACATTATCTTCTTCCAGGTTAAGGACCATCCCTTTGAGGCCTGACTCAAATTCAATCAATTCTCCGGCTTGTACTTTCATCAACCCGAAAATACGTGCGATACCATCTCCAATTTGAAGCACGGTTCCCGTCTCTTCTAACTGAGCGGCGGTTTTAAAGCCTGAGAGTTCGTCTCTCAGAATGGCAGAAACTTCGTCTGGTCTTACTGCAGCCATGTGGACTTAATTATCTTAATTGCGAAAAATATCTGGATAATATAATACGGTCTTTTGCTTTTGCTAAGACCGGTTGTATGCTATATCAAATGTTGCTTGAGGCGACGAATCGTTCCGGAAACGCTTCCATCAAATTGGGTATCCCCAATTTCAAGCATAAACCCACCAATTAGGTCTGGGTTTATGGCTTCCACCAGTTCAAGCCGCTCGCCTGTTTGCTTTTCCATTTCCTCCTTGATCTTTAGGACTTGCTCCCTGGAAAGGGGCATCGCAGAAGTCAGAACGCCTCGTTGGATTTTCTGCTGCTTATCGTACAGCGCCAAAAAAGCATCTGCCACCTGAGTCAGGTACATCTCCCTTCTTTTCCGTACAATCATTTCAACCAACTTCTCTGTACTCTTCCCCTCAAATTGTCCGGCGAATATCTTATCGACGATCTTTTGCTTGCGGCCTGAGGAAACCAGCGGACTTTTGAAAAACAATGCGAGGTCGCGATTTTGAGCAATTGTCTCCCGGATAAACACCATATCCTGACGGGATGCTTCTACATCGTCTATTTCCGTTGCCCGGTCAAAAAGAGCCTTAGCGTATCGGTATCCTATGCGATCTTCAACCATATTATTGCTAGCCCGTTAGTTATTGTTCAATTCAGAAATCAGCTGCTCAGCAAATTTTTCCTGAACATCTCTGTCTTCCATTTTCTTACGAAGAATCTTTTCCGCAATTTCTATGGAAAGGGCCGCAGCAGTCTTTTTGAGGTCTGCGAGAGCTGCATTTTTCTCCGATTCAATCTGCTTCTTGGCTTTTTCGATTTCCTCAGTTGAAGCCTTGGCTGCTGCTGATTTTGCTTGCTTGATGATATCGTCGCGGAGGCCATTGGCTTCCCGAATGATTTTATCCCGCTCTAAACGAGCTTCTTTGAGCAATTTTTCATTATCGGCTGATAATGCTTCCATATCCTCACGAGCCTTTTCGGCTTGCTTCAAGGAAGTTTCAATCGAGTCCTCACGCTCTTTTAAAGCAGTCAGAATCGGTCCCCAGGCAAATTTACGCAGGATAAAGAAGAAGATCAGAAACAGCAGAGAGGACCAGAAGAAGAGTCCTAAATTCGGAAGGATAAACTCCATGAGATATTTTGGTTATTAACCGTTATTATTTGCTAATCAAAAATGTCAGTAGGTAAAAGAAGGAAGTCGGGGCATTCCCCCGACTTTTCCTTTGTGTTAAGCTACTACAACGAGCAGACAGATTACCGCTGCGAAGAGGGCAACCCCCTCGATAAATGCGGCCATCAGGATCATCGCACCCCGAATATCATTCGCGGCTTCGGGTTGACGGGCGATAGATTCTACCGCTGAAGCCGTCAGACGACCAATACCCATTCCTGCTCCGATTGCAGCCAGTCCTGCGCCAATTGCGGCGCCCATGAGACCAATGTTTTCCATAATAAAAATGAATCGGTTAAATAGAAAAAAACTCTTTAGTGATGCTCTGCATGCTCATGTTCGTGAGATTCCATCGCCATTCCGAGGAATACCGCTGAGAGCAACGTGAATATATACGCCTGAATGATCGCTACGACCATTTCAAGCACAAAAATCGCTATCGTAAATAATACTGAAATCGGCATGATCCCCAGGGCGCCGCCTACACTTGTGCCGCCCCGCCCCATAATGAAGATCAAACTAATCAGGGAGAGAACCATAAAGTGCCCCGCTGTAATATTGGCAAACAAACGTATTGCCAGTGCAGCAGGCTTGATAAACATACTTAGGATTTCAATTGGTGTAAGGATGAATAACATGGGAACTGGTACCCCTGGCATTGCAAAGATGTGCCGCCAGTAATCCTTTGTTCCATTTACCTGCACCATAATAAAGGTGAACACAGCCAAGGCTGCTGTTACCGATATATTTCCCATGATGTTGGAGTTGAAAGGGGTCAAGCCCAACAGATTGGAAAACCAGATGAAGAAAAACAGGGTCAGAAAGTAAGGAGTAAACTTTTCCGGCTTACCAGGAATGTACTCCTTTACAATATCATCCCGCACAAAAATAATCAGGGGCTCGAGTAGAGATTGTAATCCACTTGGTGCCTGCCCTATCCGCTTGGCATATGAACGGGCTACAGCTGTAAATACCAGGACCAGCAGAATGCCAATCAGGATCATTTGAAAGCTGGTTCGCGTAAGTGAGAAGTCATAGATGCTAACGTTCTTATCTACATGCCCTTCTTCCCAGACTTTCCAATCTTCTTCAGAATGTATGTCCAGGGCTCCATGTTCATCCAGCGTTACTTCATCATTGGAAAGCGCATAGAGATGCTCGTGATATGGGACGTAGCCTTTGGAAATCAAATCAGCGGTACTGGAAGCAAAGACAAATCCATCCTTGCTACTAATAAACATCCAGGGAAGATGCAGGCCAATTGCCTTATAGTGCACCTCTCCGTTTGCCCCTTTGACGGGCCAATCCGTGATGTGCCAGTCATGGGAATCGAGGACGTGATGTTTTATGGTTTCGCTGGGATTTGCACCTCTTCCTTCATGGCCATCATCTGCGATGGTTATACCTGCCATAAAAAAGGTCAATGCACTAAAAATGAGTAACTTACGGATATTCATTTATTTCTGCTTCGCCGGTAAATGTTAAAGCCTTTTAAGCGGCTTTTTCAATTAGGCGCGCAATTTACGCATTAAACCATAAACTTCAAACGTGGTGAAGACAAAGTAGGAAATAAAATAAGCGAATACGAACTCCCGGATCAGGGGCTTAAATGCCAGCGCGACTATCAGGGTCGCAGCAATCCCAACCATCATCTTAGCAAACATGCCCAGGATCAGTAAAGTAGCGAATTGACCTGTGCCTTTTTCCAGCCCTAAATAGGTCAATGCATAAGCAATTACCGCAGTAAGAAAACTGATAAAGATGGCGAGAAAAATCGCAGAAAAGTTCAACTCCAAAGTCGTTGTGGACCAAACGAGGTAACCGATGCCCACCAAAAGGAGCATCAACAGGGTTGAAATCAAAAAAAAACGAGAAACAATCACGGTTTGTTGAGGTTGCCGAAGGCACGCACCATCAAATAAATAGCAAGTGCGCATCCTACGAGGGAAAGGGCTAATACGAACCAGGGCTTTTCGGTCTCGAACCAATTGTCCAGTGCATAACCCGCCCCGGCAAATAGCAATATACAGGCCAGGATTTCAAATCCCAGGCCTGCATACCGGAGGTAATTGGGTATAGGTTTCTTTTTGGTCAAACCTTTTATAAGCTATACCAGCACAGTTCAGTCAAGAGCAACATAATCAGAATCCAGAAGGGGGAAATTATCCGACCTTACCGACCTTGCTTATGGGCTTATTATCCTGGTTTACAGGATGAGAACTTGTTTTGGCCAGAAGATCCTTAGCACGCTGTGGACTCTTGGTCAGTACTTCTTTCGCAGATTCAGCCATGCTGCTGCTTCCGGTAAAGATTGCACCCATTTGAACAACGAGCTTCTGCGTAAAGATATCTCCAAATATTTTTCCGGTTTTGTCAATTTGAAGCAGTTCGCGGGTAACAACGTTCCCTTTGATTTCTCCTTCTACAGTTGCATTGCGTGCGTCAACATTTCCTTCGATATATCCAGACTCACTTACAACTAACTTAGAATTACAAACGAGGGTACCTATTACTTTCCCTTCTACGCGCAGATCGCCTTCTGCATTCACATTTCCCACAACTACCGTCCCAGCGGAGATGATATTACTTCTTCCGGTTCCTTTAGGAGCAGAGCTGGTAACTGAGGGACGTGCGTTAGTGGATTCGTTCTTGTTTCCAAACATGATCAGGTTGCTTATTGATTAAATTTTATGAATTCTGTTGGGTCGATAGGCTGCCCATCCTGCCAAATTTCAAAATGCAAATGAGGGCCAGTAGAGTTTTCACCGGAATTGCCAATGACGGCAATAGGTTCTCCCGCAAAAACGTAGCTACCTACCTTTTTGTAATTAATGCTATTGTGTTTGTAAAAGGCTATAAGATTATCCCCACTTGCGACGCCGATCATGTGTCCGTTTTCGTCCGAATATTCGGACACCACCACAAAGCCATCCATAACACTTCGAACCAGCGCTTTTTCATCCGCTACAATATCTACGCCATAATGTGAATTTTCAGAATCAAAGCCATTCCGAATTTTTCCTTCAACCGGAGGAAATAGATTCATCAATGGAGAAAAATAGGTCGCTCGTATCGCTTTGTTTTCCGGTGCGTAATAAGGCTCCGAATCCGAATAGTTGACCGCTGCGACCGGATTATTCCCTTCTGAGCTTTCCGACACTGCCGGGCTCGGTTGTTTTTCAACTACTTCCACTACATTTTCAGGAATAGGATCTGGCTTCATTTGTTGAGAACTTGCCTGAACATCCTCTTCAAGGCCGGATATCTGCTGGATACTTTTTCGAACCGTATCCATATCTGCGACTTGTTGCTCCAATCTGCGGAGTTGCACATCGGTCTGGCGTTTGAAAGCTTCAAACTCCTCAGGATCAATGTAATTAGGAATATGTTTGTAAATCGAAGGCGTATAGAGGACCATGGCTCCTGTTCCACCAACAATTCCGATCAAGAGCAACAAGGCGATCACAATTACCGTTATGGGTTTAAGCACAAACTCCCGGGATCGGGATAAGGTAATATCATCAATGAGTTCAACCCTGTATTTTCGGCTCAACCGCTCCTTCAACCGCTTGTAAAAGTTTCGCAACATAAGAGTTTAGCTTGAAACAGGATTTGAATATATTTGCCTTTTCACCCAATGGCCAGGCGAACCTAATTTGAATACAATGGCAGCCAGATTCAGTACCCACAAAGCTACTAATTTTTTGATAATTTTTATCGCAGTTGCTTTGTTTTCATGCGGTAAGGAGAAAACGACCCTGCCAGCCAGGGTCTATCACAATACAACCTCTTACTTCAACGGATACTATAATGCCGACCTTCTGTTCAATGAAACATTGGAGCAAATTGAGGGCCAGTATCTTTTTCCAGAGGAAGGATTCATCGAGGTAATCAACTTTGGAACAGAAGATGAGATCAAATCTTTTGTGAGTAACTTCGAGAAAATCGCTGAAAAAAATGATATCGTCATCTTCAAACATCCCAATGGGAAGTGGGTGGATGATTGTAGGTTTTTGAATGGGAAGAGTTGGTTTTACCGCCAAAACTACACCCTGGCGATGCAAAACTTCGATGAAGTAATCGACAACCATCCCGCTTCAGACCGCATTCCGGAGGTGTTGATTTGGAAAGCGATGACTTTCTATAGGATGGATAACAGCGAAATGACCCGCACCATCCTCCAGGAAAATATCGTTGAGAATGATACCATCGTTCTCGATAACCAAGTCGCTGCAGAGCTTGCGATTTTCAGAAGCAGACTCGAAGTAGAAGATGAAAATTATAAAGTAGCAGCCGAAACACTGGGCGAATACATTGATTATATCAAAAATCCTCGCCGCCGTGCACGGGCTCATTTCTTGCTGGGACAGCTTTTTAGTGAGTTAAAATCATTCCCTCAGGCACTTGATAATTTTTCTTCTGTCGAAAAATTCAGTGGGGATTATGATCTCACTTTTAAATCAAAAATTAAAATAGCTCGCCTCTATGTAGATTTCCAGGAAGGAAAAGACGACGATTCGGAGGTAAATAAATACCTGACCAAACTCCTCAAAGACGATAAGAATATCGAGTACCGCGATCAGATATATTATGAGTTCGCGCTATTGGAGGAGAAAAAAGATAGCTTGGACAAGGCCATTGGTTATTTGCGTAAATCCATAGAAACCAACGTGAGCAACCAGCGCCAGAAAGCCCTTTCCTATTATAAAATCGGGCAAATTTATTTTCATGAACGGCAAAACTACCCCGTTGCCCAGGCCTATTATGACAGTGCTGCCACTTCCATTACTCAAACAGCACCCGAGTACAAGGAAATTACCCGCATCGCAAAAACCCTCAAGGAATATGTCACCCACCTCAATACGATCCACTACCAGGATAGTATGCTTGTGCTGGCAGATTTACCAGAAGCGGAACTCGATTCTCTGGTCGCAAAATTGATCGAAGCCGAAAAAATCAGAAAAGAAGAAGAGCAGGCCCGACAGTTAGCAGAATTGGAAGAAAAACAACAGCAAAACGGCAATAACAACCCCTTTTTCCAGCAACAACTCAACAATAACAGACGAGCTAACAATTCCGGGAATCGAAGTGGCGAATGGTATTTTGATAATCCCAGTCTGGTCAGTAGTGGGAAACTACAGTTTCAACAGGTGTGGGGTCAGCGACCCAATCAAGACCACTGGCGACGGAGTCAAAAATCGAGCATGATGGAGAATATGTCCGCTACCAATGAACCTGCTGAGCCCGAAAAAGTAGATAGTACCCTCCTGAAGGAATACGGTGACAAATACGAGTATTACAAAGATATCCCCAGAACAGAAGAGGAAAAAATTGTCGCTCATGGAAAAATCGAAGATGCCCTTTACCGACTCGGGCAGCTCTATGGACAAAAATTGAGCGAACCGGATTCTGCTATCAAAACCTTTGAATACCTCCTCGATCGATATGAAGATTCAGATTATACCTTGCGGGCCCGATATGCACTCTATCAGTTGTATCAGGAACAGGGAAACCCCATTGCAGAAGTTCATAAAAACTATATTCTCAACGAACACCCCAATACCCCCTACGCATATCTTATCCTCAATAAGGATCCCAATGACCTGAAAAAAGATGAACAGGATTTCCGCTTTGTCTATGACGGACTTTTTAATGCGTACAGCCAGGAACAATATGCGACCTCACTGGGCTTTAGCGAATTCCTCTTATCTCAGTACCGTGAAGAAGAAAAACCAGGAGTGGATATGGCCCGGCTCCAGTATATTCGCGGCATGTCCTATGGCTATACCGGTGATAAAGACAGCTTGAAGACCATTTTGACGCATGTTGTCAATACTTTTCCGGACGCGGAAGTTACCCCTATTGCCCGTAAAACACTGGGGTACCTCAATACAGGACTGCCCCCCGCAGGCGCCAAGGCCGGGCCAGATGACAAAAAGCCGGGTGCTGATGCTGATGAAACAAAAGGGGATCTCAATGATCCGACTAATCCGATCTATAAAGGCTTCGCAGATCAGCCTAAGCCGAATGATAAGATTTTTGTCTTGATGTATGTGGACAAGAACAGCATTAGTAAAAGTGATGCCACCAGTAAAGTTTCCAATTTCAATAAGCAGTTTTATGGCGATCAGAAGCTTAAGGTATTTACCTTTCTCTATAAGCAAAGCCACCTCCTCCCCTACATTAGCAATTTTAAAACGGTAGAATCTGCGCAGAAATACATTAGTGATTTTGAAGCGGCTCCCACCTCCAAAGAGGTAATCCTTTCGGCAGAAGACAAAATATTTTACATCTCGCACTCTAACTTCAAGGTAGCCTACGGTCAAAAGAGAATGACGGATTACATTTCTTATTACGAGCACATTATCAAAAAATAACTCCCCTAAGTTCGACTATCGACAGGACATCAGGCCCCTATTCTCCCAATCAGGCAAATAGCCTGCATTTCTGGAATGTATGTACATTCCCAGCCTATCGTATGGCGTGGATATTGCTACCAATTATGGCAAATATGTAATACCTTTGTGATAGACTACAGATCTTAAGAATTCTTCATGAACGATCCTTCCGTGCTTGAATCAACATCAGACTCGACAAAGAGTTCGCCTCAGGGACAGTCCCAAACGAAGAAAAAGCCCTCGTTTAAGCTCTCCCGGAAACTATTTCTGATTGCAGTGGCACTGGGCTTTATTGCCGTGATGATTTTTATTGTCATTGTTGCACAGGATTTGCCGCCCCTTACCGAAATTGAAAACCCTCAGTCGGATCGATCGACGCAGTTAGTTGCTGCGGATGGGATCATTCTGGATAATTTTTATTCCGAAGAAAATCGCGTTAATGTTAGCTTAAACCAGATATCTCCCTACGTAATTGATGCCTTGATTGCAACGGAAGACATCCGATTTTATGGCCATTCCGGTGTGGATTATATGACCCTCCCCGCTATTATCAAACGAGCCGTTACAGGAACACGAAGTGGGGCCAGTACCATCACCATGCAGCTTTCCCGTAACCTGTTTGATGCAGTAGGAAAGGACAGGACTTCCATCCGAAAAATTAAAGAAGTCATCGTCGCTGCGATTATTGAGCGAAACTATACCAAGGAAGAAATCCTCGCTGCTTACCTCAATACGGTCAATATCTATGGGAATGCCTATGGGATTGAAATGGCTTCCCAGCGATTGTTTGGCGTAACCGCTGCTGAATTGAAAATTGAGGAAGCTGCTGTGCTGGTAGCTATGCTAAAAGGGCAAGGGGTTTATAATCCCATCCGCAAGCAGGAAGCCGTTATCAACCGGCGAAATGTTGTGCTCAACCAAATGGTCAAATACAGTTTTATCGATACAGACTCGGTAGATGTAGACAGCCTGAAATCCCTGCCGTTGCTTGTCGCAGAGCAAAAACAAGATCATATCAAAGGGATCGCTCCTTACTTCCGACAGGAAGTCAAGAAAAAACTGAATAAGTGGTGCGAAGACAGAGGCATTGACCTCTATACTGCCGGCCTCAGGGTATATACCACCATTGATTCCCGGCTACAACTACATGCAGAAAATGCAGTCAGGGATCACCTAAGCGGATTACAAGAAATATTTAATAAGCATTTAGAAGGCAGAGAACCCTATCTGAAGGACAAGACCATTGTCTCTGATGTCATGCGCCAATCGGGTCGTTATATTTCTGGGAAGAAGGCAGGGAAGTCCGATTCGGAGATTGAAGAGGAGTTTCGGACTCCCGTAAAAATGGATCTATTCTCCTGGAAAGGCGAGATCAAAGACACCCTCCTTTCACCGACGGATTCCCTTAAATACTATCTCAAATTTTTAGAAACAGGTTTTGTTTCGCTTGACCCCCGGGATGGACGAATCAAAGCATGGGTAGGCGGTATTAACTTCAAACATTTCAAATATGACCACGTGGCCAAAGGGAAACGTCAGGTAGGTTCGACCTTCAAGCCTTTTGTGTACGCTGCAGCTATGGGGAATGGCAGAAGCCCCTGCGATAAAGAATTGAATCAACCGATTACCTTTGAAAATATTGATGGAGATGGTACCCGCTGGACGCCCAAAAACGCCGATGGTGGGTATGGGGGGATGGTTACCCTTCAAGAAGGACTGGCCAAATCCATCAACCTGATTACCGCTCGATTGATCAAACAACTCAGCCCACATGTCGTAGCAAAGTATGCCTACAAAATGGGCATCAAAACAAAATTGGAGGAGGTATATTCCCTGTGTCTGGGGACTACAGATCTCAATGTGTTGGAACTAACAGGTGCTTATGGAACCATCGCCAACCAGGGCGAACGGGTAGAACCTAATTTCATTACGCGAATCGAGGATCGAAACGGAAAAGTCCTCGAAGATTTCACACCGGAAAGTGATCGGGCACTGGAAGAAAAAGAAGCCTATCTCATGGTAGAATTATTGCGCGGCGTAGTGGACGGTGGGACAGCCAGCCGCCTGCGATATCGTTATAATTTCAAAAACGAAATTGGCGCAAAAACCGGCACCACCCAAAATCATTCCGATGGGTGGTTTATGGGCATTACCCCTAACCTCGTCTCTGGCGTATGGGTAGGTTGTGCAGACCGCCGGATGCGTTTCAGAACCATCGAATATGGACAAGGGGCCGCTCTCGCTCTTCCTATCTGGGCGAACTATATGAAAAGCGTCTATGAAGATCCCCGACTTAAAGAAGAGGTTCCGATTGAAACGTTCCAGCGACCTGCTGGCATTGCGATCAATCTAGATTGCCGGGAAAGCAGACCTTCACTGGATTCGATCTTCATGAGAACGTTCCCCAATGGAGAACGCGCACCTGTCAGCTCTGATGATCTCGACAATTTTTAATGCCTACCGCTCCTGATCTTATCTCAAAAGTACAGAACCTCCCTGCATTGCCGGGGGTATATCGGTATTTGAATAAGAATGGGAAGATCATCTATATCGGCAAAGCAAAAGACTTGCGAAAACGCGTAGCCAGCTATTTTGCAAAAAGCCGGAAATACAGCTATCGTATTGAGCGGCTTGTCCAAAGCATCGCAGACATTGCCTACACGGTGGTGAATTCTGAAGTAGAAGCCCTCCTACTGGAAAACAATCTAATCAAAACGCATCAGCCCCGCTACAATATCCTATTGAAGGATGGGAAGACATATCCCTATATCTGTGTCAAGAATGAGCGTTTTCCTCGGGTTTTCAGTACCCGCCAGCGGTTTGACGATGGTTCGCTATACTTTGGGCCCTATGCGAATCTGGGAGTGATGAAAGATATTCTGGACCTGATTCGGGGATTTGTCAAACTCCGCAATTGTACCTATCACCTTTCAGCGTCTAATATTCAGGCAGGAAAATTCAAGCGATGCCTGGAGTTTCAAATTGGAAATTGCGCGGGACCTTGTGAAGGGATTTATTCCGAAGAGGAATATATGGCTGGGATTGAACAGGTAAAATATGTCCTTCGGGGAAATCTGGCAGCCGTCACGGAACGCTTAGAATCCCTAATGAACCAGGCCGCTGCGGAGTACCAATTCGAGCAAGCTGAATTTTACCGAAAACGAATCGAACAGGTAAAAGCCTATAAACGGAAGTCCACGGTAGTATCCGAAAAAATTCGAAACCTGGAAGTCCTTACGGTTCTCTCTGAGCAACAACTCGCTGTAGTTACGCATTTCAAAGTGGAAAATGGGGCTATCATTCAAACCCACTCCTGGGAAACCAAGGTAGCGCACCAGGAAGAAGAGGGCGAGATTATTCAAACTGCGCTGGAGCAATTGATGCTAACTCCTGAAACTACCCTGGCCGAGGAGATAGTTGTAAACATTGCACCCCGCAAGAAACTCATTGAGGGAGTCCATATTTTTGTTCCCCAAAAAGGCGACAAGCGCCACCTGGTAGATCTCGGTCTAAAAAACTGCCGTACCCTGCTCACTGAGAAATTGTACAAGCAGAATTTTAAGAAAAGGCGGCAACCCGGTGAAATCATGGTAGAAGCGCTTCAAGCTGCCTTGAATATGGAGAGTCCGCCCAATCATATTGAGTGTTTTGATAATTCTAATTTTCAGGGAACAGACCCGGTAGCCTCCATGGTGGTATTTAGAAATGGGAAACCTGCCAAACGAGACTATCGCCATTTTCATATCAAAACAGTAGTGGGACCGGATGACTTTGCCTCCATGACCGAGGTCGTGGGTAGACGCTATAAACGTCTGCTGGAAGAAAAAAAAGACCTTCCGGACCTGGTGGTAATTGATGGGGGAAAAGGTCAACTTAGCAGTGCTGCGGAAGCCCTCCGGGAATTGGGAATATTGGATCAAATCCCGCTGATTGGGATAGCTAAGCGACTCGAAGAAATTTATGCCGTCGGAGATCCTATTCCCCTCCATATTGATAAAACCAATCCTGCGCTTCACCTGATTCAGCAACTCAGAAACGAAGCACACCGCTTTGCCATTACCTTCCACCGCAACCTTCGGAGTAAAAAGCAACGCTCCAAACTTACCGGCATCAAAGGAATCGGCGAGCAGACTGAGCAATTTATCCTTCGGGAATTTCGCTCCGTCAAAAAACTCAAAGAAGCAGATCCCCGGGAATTAGAAGCTAAGCTGGGAAAGAGTAAAGCACGCATCATTCTCAATGCCATTGCGGAAGGAAAAATTTAAATCCCACATTTGATAGCAGTACGCCTGAATAAGCATTTAGAATTCCAAAGGAATCCACATAAGCTCATTCAGGCGCAAAAATCATCCTCACTTATCGTAATTGAAGTACGATCGTCCGTTCCATTTCAGGAAAGCGGTCATCCGGCACACGTGTTCCTCTGTAGTTTTTCCGATAAATGTCTTTAATTCGGACAAACACCCTGGCACCCGGGCGAGCTTGTTGCACCTTAGCCCCCAGTGGAATTCTTTGAAGTTGAGCGGCATTACGCCCCTGCACATTGACCACATTGACCACCTGTGGCGGTTCTAAGCCTTGCTGGAGCAATACTTCCACCTGTCCGATCTCATAGCGGGCATCTTCGGGCAAAGTGGTTAAAAACTCTCTGTCTGGCTTGACTCCTACCTGGACCCTACTGTTTTTGTTAATCGTACCATACCCATTAAAATCACGACCGTTGACCATTAACCGCAAAACAGGCTTAGGGGGCGCAATCACCCGATAGTCTATATCCTGAATCTTGGTAGTCTGCCCGCCTGCACGGTTACTTACACTTAGCCTGCACTTATTTCCGGTAGGGACTATTCTGAACTTTTTTCGGCTTTGCGAACTGGGACTTACTTCTGCCTGAGTAGCACTTACTACCGGATTATAATTATCGCCGAGTGCAGGTACATCGATATTAATGGCGTTGCCACATTGTCGATACAAGGTTTGAATCGATGCAGAGCTAATCAGTACTTCCGGGCGTAAAACCCGAAACTCTTCCTGAAGCGTGATCGTTTCGAAGCCGCCTGATGCCCGAGGCACCTGCACCGTCGCAGTAAATACCTGCTTCCCTTCCCGCTTCCCGGCAGGTATAGACCGACCATCAGCAGGAATAGAAAGCCAGGCGCTATTTCCGTCCTCTTCTACTGAAATCTGCCCCTGATTACTGGAGAATTGCGGATGGACCTCACTTGAAGACAAACCCACAAAAAGCTTAGTACGGAAAGGCATTCCCGCCGGTACTACCGTTGCAAGAGGGGCAGAAATGATTTCAACCTTATCAGGCGCAAAAGGAACCGCTCCCAGCCGCGTATTGAGCAGGTCCATGAGTTCTTTCTCTTGTCCATAGACATCGATTTTCAATGCCTCTAAGCTCGCCAGATTTGCTACAACCGGTCCTTCAAACGTGTATTCTTCCCAGCGTTTTGCCTTGTCATCGCGACCTGCCGGATCAGGATCCTGCAGAGTTTGAGCCTCAATCTTCAGGGAGTCGGCCCTTATTTGCGAATTATAGACCTTAGTCAGATAAGCAAAAAAGGTATCCAGACTATCCCGTAGCTGGTAAGCCGCACCGTTGCCCCGACGCTGGTTTTCCATTTCATTTTGCCCCATCCAGTATTGATAATTGAGTTCCAATTCATCGGGTCGCTGGTAACGCTTATCCGCCTCATCCCAATTCGCTATGGTTTCCATTGCCCCTATATGCCGATCGAGTTGGCCGATCATTTGGCGGGTTGCTCTTCTGATTTGACGTAGAGTATCTTTCAAACCGACATTTGATCTATCCCCCCTGTTCTTTACCTCTTTTTCAATCTCTTTATCCATGTAACTCGCAAATTCAGCGGTATAACTATCCGCTTCTTCAGCTGCCAACCGAAGACGTGCCCGGATCGAAACAAAAGAATCCAATACTTCTGTACTGACAGAAAGCGCTAATAGAGCCAGTAGGACTAAATACATCATATTGATCATCCGTTGACGGGATGTCATTTTTCCTTGAGCCATAATGTTATTATTAAATATATCTTTCCGGTGAATAGGAGTACCGGCGATAGGGGATTCCGGATATATTCACCTGTTTACATAAATATTAAAGAAGCGCTTCTTTGATATCCTCATAATGGCAATTCAGCAAAAAGATACATACGATAAAAGGCTGCCCGATGTGGGCAGCCTTTTATTATATGAAATCTTACAATTTTTCAGATTAATAGCTCCAAAGATGGTGTTCAAATTCCACCAACTTCTGGCGACGGTACTCAGCTTCTTGAAGCGAGCTGATTCCTTCACCTGATACATTGATGATGAAACTATTGAACAATCTGAGTTCAAATACTTCCCGGAGGGTTTTGTATTCCGCATCATTGAAACGGTTTTTCCACTGAGCATTTTCCAACAAAGGAAGGATTTCCTTATAACGGAAGGTACACAGACGTTTCTCTGGGAGTGTTTCGCCTGGATCCGTCCAGATGATTTCCACAAACTGGATGTCATAGACCATATCAGAGCGAGTCTTATCGAAAATACGATCTTCTACGAAGTGGATCACGTTTTCAAATGGTCCTGGATCAAACTCACCCCCGCCAAAGCCGGTGTCAGCTATAGGATCATCTCCGCTCATATCGTCGAAGTCTTCTCCTTCCAATCCACCATCTCCGCCCCAGTCTTCGCCACCCCAGTCGTCTTCACCATCTCCTTCGAAAGAATCGAAGTCTTCTCCAGTATCAAGATCTGCACCAAATCCATCATCAAAATCGGAACCTCCAGTGAGGCTTCCTTCGAATTCCTGGATAAGTTGCAACACATCTTCCCATCCTAAGGGATTTTCCAGACTATCGGGATGATAAGCAACAACTCTCCCCTCCTTCAAGCCGTGGAACAAGGTCATAACCAGTCCTTCCTTCTCAGAAAATTGGCTGTTGTCATTGTAAAACGCACTTTCGCGTTTAATCAAAGGCGCATTGATCTTCTCATTGAGATCGATACGGTTGACAACCTTTCTTTTCCAGAAATGGTCCTCGATTCGGGGGGGGGGTTGGGCCATCATTTCAGTACAAACCAGGGCACAGAAAAAACTGACCAGAAGGTATTTTCTCATTTTCAAAATTTATTTAACGATGATTGAGAGGGTTCTTTCTACCTCCGTAAACCGCTTATCAGGAATGGTCTTACCTTGAAAGTTCTTACGGTAAATCTCTTCAATCCGAATAAATACTTTCGTACCAGGGCGAGCCTGACGTACACGTGTACCCAATGCTACCTGAATAGGCTCAGTCGCATCACGGCCATTTGAGTTGATCGTATTTACGGTAGTCGGAGGTCCGAGAGAAAGCGCCGCAGCAACCGTGATTCCAGTAATGCCATAACGGGCATCAGCTGGCAAACCTGCTTTGAAGTCCGCATCCGGGATCAATCTGATCTGAACCCGGCTGGTCTTTGGAACAGGCGTAGCACCACTTACGCGCTTATTATTCACAGCCATATCAATTGTTGGCTTCGGAGGTTGAATAACGTTGTAATTAATGTCGCCGATTTTCAGGGTCTGTCCATTGGTGAATGAACTTACTGAAACAACGCACTTTCTTCCTGTAGGAATGATCCGGAATTTTTGCTTGGAATTCTGGCTTTGGATTACCTCAGCACTTGAACCCGTAACGCGCGGTGAATACAAATCACCTAATGCCGGTACGTCAATGTTGACATCATTTCCACATGCATAGTATAGATTTTGGATAGCAGCAGAGGTTACCACGATTTCGGGTTTCCGAACCGTAAATTTCCCTTCTACTGGCAGGATTTCAAACCCACCAGTTGCTTTCGGTACCTGAATAGATGCGGTATAAGACTGCACCCCTTCATTTTTCCCTTTGGGGATAACGCCTCCGCTTGCACCGATTGTCAGGATTGCAGAGTTTCCGCCTTCTTCTACTTTAATCGTACCACTATTTCCCGCAATAAACTTGGGAGTGATCTGACTGGAAGACATAGAAACAAAGAGTTTCGTTTGAAACTGAAGGCCTGCCGGTACAATTGTCGCAGTAGGTGCATCAACTGCAACTACTTTGTCAGCTTTAAAGGTAGCTACCCCAAGGCGGTTATTCAGCAGGTCGAGCAATTCTTTCTGCTGTTCCAACACATCTACCTTTAAGGCTTCCAGAAAGGCAAGATTTGCCACAACCGGACCATCAAAGGTAAAAAGCTCCCAAGGCTTATTTTGGCCATCCTGGCTCCGTTGATCCTCTAATTTACGAGGGGTAATTTTCATACTATCTGTTGCAATCTCATTCCAGATAGTTGCCAACTCTGCGTAATAGCCTTCGATATCACCTCGAAGTTTATTTGCCTCGCCACTTCCTCTCCGATCATTGGCCAGGTCATTGGGGCCCATCCAATACTGGTAGTTGAGTTCGGTCTGGTCTTTAGCAGCATATTCGCCGGTGACAGGATCATATTGAGCAATTTCATCCATTTTCACCATATGCCCATTGATCTTTTCAATGAGTGCATTAGACTTACCTGTAATGAGATCAAGTGTATCGATCAGGCCAACATTGTCGTTTTTGCCCTGGTTTTTCACTTCATCATCAATTTCTTCTTTCATACTCTGTACGAATTCAGACGCATTTGAATTTGCCTGAACATACGAGTTATGAAGTTTCGCTTTTAAATTCTCGAATGCATCGAGAATCTCCTTACTTACGTTCATCGCCAAAAGGGCCAACAACACGAGATACATCATGTTGATCATCTTTTGCCGAGGAGATATTTTTCCACCTGCCATGATCTTTCTTCTTTAGGAATTAACTACTTAATACAAAACATACAAAAAGATACAGAAGAAATCTCTGGCTAGCGGGTACCACCTGCCATAGCAGATAACATGTTGCCGTAAACGCCATTCAAACGCTCCAAATTCTTGTTAAGGAGGTGCATACCTTCTTTGTATGATTCAGCATCTTTAGTTGCTTCAGACATACTAGACATCGCCTCAGTCATGCTACCATAGAACTGATTGAGAGACTTGAGGTGAGTTTGGGCATCACGTAACTCCAGTTCATAAATAGAATTCAGAGAGCTCAAATTCTTGGTGATAGTTTGAACCTGCTCATGGTAAGCCTGTGCATCAGTTGCTGCATTTGCGAATCCACTCATGGAATCTACTGCTACTGAATAGCTTTGGTTAAGCGATTCGATTTTTCCGGAAGCTTCTTTGATTCTGCTTGCATACTCGTTGGTTGCACCAGCGGCATCTGTTACAGCAGAAAGCTTACCAACATTATCATTTAAGCCAACAAGTGTAGTAGATAGGTCCGAGAAAACAGACCCGTCAAGCTTATCGAGGCTTTGTGTCCAGGAGGTATCGATCTTGTTGTCTTCGGCTACGAAGCTGCCATCAGCAAGCGCAGGATATACACGCTCCCACTCATAGTCGTCTGCAGGAGGATCGAATGCAGAGATAAGGAATACACCTGCCTCAGTGAACATACCAATGATCAACATGAGATTGGCACCTTCCCAGTGCAAAATCTTAAACAATGCACCTACGATTACAACAGCCGCTCCTGCTCCATATATGAAGTTCATGAGCCATTTTCCGGACTTGGATTTGAGAAAACCTTTTTTTGCCATTTTGAATTGTCCTTTAGTTAAAAAAAACGCTTGCCTGATTAACGATTTTAATCTGGAAGGTTAAAGGGGTTAAAAGTGGTTAAAAAATGAGGAGCTGCCTACCCGAAGGCAGTCTCCATTCTTTGTATATAGAGAATTAATAAAAAACATGTTGATCAGGGACCGGCACCAGAGCGACCGATTACTGTTACGACGCTGCGAAATCCAATGAAGGACTTAGCTGTATCAGCGTATTCGTATGTACGGGTTCCACAAGAGAGGAAGTACCCGATATCTTTCCAGGATCCACCACGGATTACTTTCCGAATGCCTCTTTCCTGACGATCTTTGCTCATGTATCCACTGTTGGGGAAACGCATATCTTCAGGAATTCTTCTGTCATAATAGACAGGGTTCAGGTCATGTGCATAGGTATATCCTGTTTCTTCAAAATCATCTTCACACCACTCGGCTACATTACCGGGCATGTTGTAAAGACCATAATCATTGGGGAAATAGGCATCAATAGGAGCAGTGTACTCGAAATTATCAGCGATGTAATCGCCACGTCCTGGCTTAAAGTTAGCGAGGAAACATCCTTTAGAGTTTCGCAGATAAGGACCTTCCCATGGATAGAGTTTGTGCTCATATCCACCCCGGGCACCATATTCCCACTCTGCTTCTGTAGGCAGACGGAAACGAGGGATTGGAGCGAGTTCTTTTTCCTCACGGTATTGGTTGAGGTGAGCTGTCCGCCACTTACAAAATTCTTCTGCGGCATACCAGGTAACCCCTACAACCGGATAGTTGTCAAAGGCAGGGTGCCAGAAGTAATTTTCCATGAGGGGCTCATTGTAAGCATAGACAAAATCGTTTACCCATACCATAGTATCAGGTGTAATCACCTCTACCAATTCAGGGTTGATCGTGTCCAGTGCTCCACTCTCCTGATACGCACTGCTTTCTCCATCGGCTGGCCCATAGAGAAACTGGCGATACTCATTATTTGAGATTTCCGTTTCGTCCATGAAATACGCACTGATGGTAATCTGGCGATTGTGGGAGATTTGAGAATAAGGAACGTCCTGGTCATTTTGTCCCATGTGGAAACTTCCAGGTGGGATGTATACCATGCCCATAGGCTGATACTGATCCCAGTCGGGGCGATCTATGACTCCGGTTAGCTCACCGTGATGTCCAGTACCTTTGCCGCCAAATAGTCCACAGCCTGTCACGAACATCGTAGCCAGGAGGGAGACCCAAAAAAATGCCTTTTTCATATCTGCGATAATTTCAATAAGTACTTGCAAATTTGGTTCAGATGATCCATCTATAATGAAGTTAGAAATCTTGAAAAGCCGCTCTCGATTTCTTCATTCGGTATTTATTACGCTATTTTAAAGATAATATTGGATTAAATAAGGGGAATTCATGAAATTTCTTAACACTCATCAGAATCCGTAGCCTTATTAGCGTATTCCTCCAGGGTTATCCTGAACATTCCGGATTGGGGGAGGATTCTTCCCTCCACCCGGGAATGTATAAGAAAGTATCAACTCATGCGTATTCAAATCATTATTGGCATTGATTCCAGAAGTAGTATAATCGTAGGAATATCCAATAAACGAACGTTCTGAGACCCGCATTCCAAACATTCCGGAGAAAGAGTCTTCCCATCTGTGCGAGACCCCAAACATGAATAAATCATTCAAGACTCCATTCACACTGATATCAAACTGAGTCGAAACTCCATCGGTACGAATCAGCGTAGTAGGTTGTAAGGTTAAGTCGCTGGTCACATCAAATGTGTACCCTGACATCACATAAAAGCTACGCGGAATCTTAGAATCTTGCCCGACCCCAGAGGTCAAAAGCAAATCTTCGATATCTGGCTCGAGCAAATCATGCCCGGAAATCCCAACAAAGAACTTGTCTTCCGGCCAGGTCAAATATAATCCTGCTGAAAGGTTTGGAACCATTGTGCTGTTACTAAAATTTCCCAGCGGCACCAATGGATCTTCGCCATTTTGTGGATTATAGATAAAATTGCCGTTGAGCGACTTTTGGTGTAATCCTCCTGCCGCTCCTATGCTCAACATCGGCCCTGTCTCTTCATCTCCGCTGAGTGGCATATGAAATGCATATGACACATTCAGTCCTGTCGAAGCGAGGGGACCTAACTCATCCCGGATCGCATAAGCACCAATACCGCTGCTTATGCCTTCAAGAGGAGCGGTAAACATTGCCCCAAACAAATTCGGGCCACCGTCAACTCCCATCCATTGTAACCTCCCTAACAGGGTAAGATTGGCCCCTCCTTCAAAATTTGCGGGTGCCGTAATACCCGCCGCTGCTGGATTATACAGGTAGCGATTGAAGGAATACATAGTGTTCTGAACAAACACTTGTGCGTAGCCTGAAATTCCCATTAATAGGGTCATCGTGATCGTGAGGCAAAGTTTTTTGTGCATAGATCAATGTCATAATACAGAAAGACCCAAAAGATACACACATTTTAGGAAATTCTCCTAAAAATCCTGACCGATCCCCTGTAGGTATCGTTCTATCGCTGCGGACATAGAAGGCATATTCGGCTTCGGAGCTTCAACATCTACCCGAAGCCCCATATTCCGGGCTTCTTTGGCAGTGGTTGGGCCAAACACAGCAATTCGGGTGTTATTCTGTTGAAAGTTAGGGAAATTTTTATACAAGGATTGAAATCCGGAGGGGGAGAAAAAGCAGATCATGTCGTAGAAAATATTCTCCAGATCTGACAAATCGCTCGCCACCGTTTGATAGATAACAGACTCGGTAACGTCCATCCCATTTTCCTGCATGTATCCGGGTAATTCTTTCCGATGGACATCACTGCACGGAAACAGGAAGGTTTCTTTTTTATGCTTATTAATAAAGGGAATCAGGTCCATTGCTGTCCGCTCGCCTACAAAGAGTTTGCGTTTTCGGATAACAATATACTTCTGCAGATACTTGGAAGTAGCTTCTCCCACACAGAAATACTTCGTATCCGGAGGCATTTCAATGCGCATTTCATTAATTAATCCAAAAAAATGATCCACGGCTACCTTACTCGTGAAGATGATAGCCGTGAAATCAAGGGGATTAATCCCTTGTTTTCTGAATTCATTCAAGGATACACCGTCTACCTGGATAAATTTACGAAACTCGATCCTGATACCCCATTTTTCAGCAAGGGTAAAATAGGGTGAGGTTTTATCAGCAGGAGGAGGTTGTGAGATCAGGATACTTTTAACAGCTTTAGCTTTCGTTTCGCTCATGTCCGCTTTTAAATTAATTCAATTTCACCGCCTTCAGAATTTGTTTCCCCAATTCAATTCCTATTTGAGGGGCATCTCCTATCAGGCCTTCTATCACATGTCTATGAATAACGCTCCCATCTTCTGCGGCGATACCTCCACTAACCGAAAGGGATTCTCCCATTACATTTGCATGTGCAAAGGCTGGGGTTTTACATCCGCCATCGATTGTTCGGAGAAAGGCACGTTCACATCGCAAGGCGTACTCAGTTACCGGATGATTTAGCGCAGTACGTAGCTGGTCCTTATACTTATAGTCTTTTTTACATACTACTGCAATGGCTCCTTGGCCGATTGCGGAGGTAAATGTGCTAAGGTTAAACTTTTGCACAATATAACGCTCCAATCCCAATCGCTTTACTCCCGCATAAGCCAACACAATGCCATCATATTCTCCTGCTTCCATTTTCGCAATCCGGGTATCGACATTCCCTCTGATATCTTTCACTTGAACATGGTCAAAGTAATGTTTCAGAAAGGCTGTTCTACGGAGCGAGGAGGTACCAATTACCCAGGTACGAGAAAAATTTTCCAAATGCACTTCTTCAGACAGTCCCAACAGAACATCACGTGGGTCTTCTCGCTTTAAGAAGGCAACAATTTCAAGCTCCTCAGGCAAAACAGAAGGCATATCCTTAGCACTATGAACCGCTAAATCCACCTCATTTGCAATCAGGGCCAGATCTAATGCGTGGGTAAAAATTCCCGGCATTCCGATCTCATGTAAAGGAATAGACTGGACTAAGTCCCCTTGACTTTTGATCTCTTCGATCTCCGCCACGATCCCTTCTGCCGCCAGCAAGTCCTTAACTAGATTTGCCTGCCATAATGCAAGTTTACTGCCTCTGGTACCTATTTTTGCTTGCATGAATGAACGTTGTCATGCCGATTTCAGAACAAAATGATGTACGGCAGGATGATGAAGGCGCAAATATACAAAATTTTAACTCCGAAGGAAAGCATATACAGTCTGTCTAATCCGATATAATAAACATATAATCGTCTCAAAATATATGTTGCCCAGATGATAAAAATAATCCCTAAAAATATCCCCCCCCACAACTGAGCTCCGAAAAAGATAACGGAAAGGGGAATAGACAGCAGCAAAACCAGTGGGAAGGCACTCACAATATCGAGGTTAAGCATCGCTAATGGCATACTGCGGAATCCATATAACTTCCCAAAAACCCAAATTGTTATGTATTTGAAAGTCAACCAGATCAACTGCACCAGTAAGCTCCGAAACAGGATCGCAGGCAAGGAAGCCGCACCATAGAAAACCCAGCTTGCCAGGCTATTCTCCTTCCAAACATTCAGTACTTCCCATTGATGCTCCAGCCGAATGTAATAAATAAACAGGGTTAAGAAGATTCCCATCAGGACTGTCTTGATAGCAATCAATAAAAATACAAGGCCCAGATTGGCAAAGGTTGAATCGGCAAAAGTATCCACATGCAATTTCGGAGCAAACAGAATTGCAGCCATGGATTGAAAAAAGTTAGGACTGATCCATTTGATAAGGAATAATCCCAACAACGGAAACAACATCATCAAAGCAAGCAAACCTCTGTATTGAATATCAGGAGGTCGGTTGAGGCGGGAAACATTGGGAAAAAAACTCAGGTAGTCTGCAGTACGTTTTCCAGACTCATCCAACCAATAATAGCGATGCGTAGAAACAGATCCGGGTTCTTCCGGATATGCATTAATTGCACATAGACGAGTCGTATCGGACAAGGTAGCCACGGACTCAATTCCAAATTGCCGAAAGAGGTTGTATAATTTCCTTCCCGGAGAAAAGGGGAAATATACTTGCCTGATTTTTTCATTTAATAAGGGCACCATCATCCTGCTTGCAGCTTCTTCCGAAAAAATATATCCACTTTTACCGAAATAAGGAGCGACAATTGCTACCCGCGCATGCAAACTATCGGGCTGAGTGGAAGGTATTTGATACGCTGGCAATTGATCCTTTGTCAGCAATCTTGCAGGTCGAAAGATACCGGTGAAAGACCGGGGATAATCCGGAAACCGCTGCCCTTTCGCCAGGCGAACTTCAATCATTTGCTTCCCTGAAGTACGCAACCATTCCTGCTGAATCGGGACAATCCAGGGAGCAAAAGGATCATCATGAACCCCCAGGTATTGCTGATTCAGAATCAATTCAGCCTGCCAGGCAATCCCCTCAAACAAGAGATATATTTCTTCATCAGGTTCACAATTCAATTCAAACTCATACCAGAGTTGATGGGAAAGGCCATCCGAAAAGGTAAATGGAATCTCAACCGAGGTCTTTTTACTGGCATCTCTCCATGTACCGTCCAATTCCAGCAAACTCGGCAGCGGTGCGAACTCCATTGCCGTATAGGGAAAACGAATCCGCAGACTATCTGCCTGAGTTTGAGCAGGCATACGGCCTGGCAGGCTGGAGAGCAGCCATACACATAATAACAAGGGCCAGTGATGAGGAAATCGCTTATTAATCATAGAGAAAGGACAAATTTACAGAAAATCCTTGGGCTAGCGATAGCAGTATCGGGCTTTCTTCCATTTTCCACATAAAAAAAGGGAGCAGACCTATTGACCTACTCCCAACCAATCGAGAAAAGAGTTTATTTTACCAACATACGCGGAGCAGCTTCCCGCATCTCGGAAGTGGCAAATTCATCGTACTGCTTGAAATTACGCTCAAAAGCCATCGCTAATTCGAGTGCTTTCTGGTCATAAGCGACTTTATCTGCCCATGCATTCCGGGGATTCAGAAGCTCGCCCGGCACCCCCTCTACCTGAATGGGAAACTGCAATCCAAATACAGGGTCCGTAGCACAAGGCGTTTCCTGCAAGTTGTCCGAAAGTGCTGCCTCAATCATAGCCCGGGTGTATGTTAATTTCATTCGGCTTCCTGTGCCATATGCACCTCCACTCCATCCGGTATTGATTAGCCAGACCGTCGCCTTGCTTTCTTTGATTTTCTCCCCAAGTATTTCTGCATATTGGGTAGGATGCAACGGAAGAAACGGCTCGCCAAAGCAGGCAGAGAAAACCGTCTGGGGCTCCGTAATTCCTTCTTCCGTTCCAGCGACCTTGGCTGTATATCCTGAAATGAACTGGTACATAGCCTGGCCTGGAGTCAGTTTGGAAATAGGAGGCAAGACCCCAAATGCATCACAGGTGAGAAAGAATATGTGTTCAGGCACCCGCCCAACTGAGGGGCTTAGCGCTCCTTCTATATGATCGAGGGGATAGGCTACCCGTGTATTCTGGGTAACTGACACATTCGCAAAATCAATTTTTCGGGTTCCTTCAAAAAATCGGGTATTCTCAACCAGTGCACCGTGTCGAATAGCATTCCAGATTTGAGGTTCCTGCTCAGGGGTCAGGTCTATGCATTTTGCATAGCAGCCGCCTTCAAAGTTAAATACCCCCTGATCTGTCCAGGCATGTTCATCATCTCCAATCAATTGACGATTGGGATCAGCAGATAAAGTGGTTTTTCCGGTCCCCGAAAGGCCAAAGAAAATCGCCGTATCGCCTGCTTCTCCCACATTGGCGGAGCAGTGCATAGGCAATACCTGTTGGAACGGGAGTAAATAGTTCATCACCGTGAAGATTCCCTTTTTGATTTCGCCGGTATATCCGCTACCGCCAATCAGAATTATCTTTTCACTAAAGTTGATGATCGAAAAATTAGCTGCCCGTGTGCCATCTGTTTCCGGATCAGCATATAGCTCAGGAGCAGCTATCACAGTCCAGTCAGGCTCAAAATCTACAAGTTCAGACTCCTGAGGTCGAATAAACATATCATTTACAAACAGGTTTTGCCAGGGCAAGAGGTTAACTACCCGTACCCCAATCCGGTAAGCAGGGTCTGCGCCCGCATATACATCCCGAACAAACAAGTCTCGCCCTTTTAGATAGGCGCGCATTTTGGTAAATAAACGATCAAAGTGTGCAGGAGAAATCGGATGATTCACCTCACCCCACCAAACAGTTCCTTCTGTAAGGCCATCTTCCACCACAAATTTATCACGTGGTGAGCGACCTGTAAACGTACCTGTATCCACGCATAGTGCTCCGTTATCTGCTAATTGTCCCTGCCCATTCCGCAGCGTGTGTTCTACCAATTCTGCCGGAGACAAATTCCAGAACGCGTTACTGACATCGGTGATCCCAATATTGTCCAGATCAAAAGAAGATTGAATGCCCTGATGAGTCATAAGTTTAGATTAAGTTTTCAACATTTCAGATGTGCCACATAACAGATTAGTAAAGCTTCAGTATGTGTAATACATTTCGCAAAATGATGAGCAACAGTTTGCGAAAATACGTATTTCTGCGAATTTTCGCTAAATTCATTTTAATTTTTTTGCATGCTAAGCAAGAATCCACTTGATTTGGTCTGTTAGCAGTCTCAACCATGCAAATTTTTGTTCTTATTCCGCAGTCTCCAACGCGGGCCCTCCTCGAAGCGGATGAGGCCCGACACTGTTTGAAAGTGTTGCGCCACCGTACCGGAGATATCCTGGACGCCATTGATGGAGCGGGTGCATATTACCGGGTCAGAATACTGGGGAGTAGCCGCAATGAGGTCGAATTGGAAATACTGGAGCGAATTGAGAATTGGGGCGAACACCCTTACAGAATCAACCTCCTGGCTTCTCCTTTGCGCCTTCGGGATCGAAATGAATGGTTGTTGGAAAAAGCAGTAGAGCTAGGGGTTACGGATATCTTCCCGATCCAGTCTCAACATACCGTCGCACATGCTGGGTATAAACAGGAGCGCGCACATAAGATCATGCTTTCTGCCCTTAAACAATGCAAGCGATCACGCCTTCCGGTCCTCCACGAATTACAGTCATTCACCCAGCATATTAATAGGCAAGCAGCGGGGCTGCGCTTGATTGCGCAGGCAGATCATGCGGTACCGCTGGGAACGCTCTCACATGAGATCGATGCTCATGCTGACATCAGTCTTTGGATCGGACCGGAGGGAGACTTTTCACCGGAAGAATTATCAACGGCAATAGCAGCTGGTTTTAAGCCCGTTCACTTAGGCAAACAGCGCTTGCGTACCGAAACGGCCGCCATTCACGGAATTTCATTGATTAAGGGAGTGGATAAGTACTAGCTACTTTGGCCCAGATGCCAG
>CAYGTH010000009.1:17197-40487 GCA_964352745.1 uncultured Bacteroidia bacterium | reverse complement strand
GCAAGAAGTGGCGACTCTTATATCGAATTGGTTCGATATACAGCAGATGGGGTAGAAATAGAATCGATTAATGCTTTCGGCGCTTCCTCCCGACCTGAAAGCCCCCATTATACCGATCAGATGGAACGATTTTCCAAACAACAGCTCAAAACCATGAGCCTTGATAAGGAGACCATACTCAAAACGGCAAGCCGGATTTATCACCCGAAGTAACAAGGTGCCTTTCAACGCTTTTTGAAAGCATATCCCCTGAGTTCAACACTCCTCGTTTAGTTGAGTCGATGTTTGATCAGGCCGAAGGCACAGCCGTTTAGCGGCTGAATAATTGTAGCATAAATGCCCCCATAATCTTGGGATTGAGCGCTGGAAAGCGCCCGACAGCAAAAAGGAGGAGGAACTATTGCTACACATATGGTTTCCCGCTGGGAAACAGGGCTTCGCCCCATATCCATATAGCTTCACAGGAGACTATGGATCGAAATGACGAAAGTCGAACTTAGCAGATTTGCCCATCTCTTGCACCCACACTCCTTTTTCAATATCTTAGCAGGGAGTTATTTTGCTCGCCCTCGGCCGATAATGTGGGTTTGGTCGATCCCTTCTAACCCCTCGCCCTATGAGACTAGACCGTGCGGCTTTTTTATTGGCTTCTGTATTGATCCTGATCTACTACGGATTTTATGTAAGTTGTAATACGACAACCCATCTGCAGGTGGAAAGAGGGCATGATCCCTGGGTATTCCGCTCTGTGCTTGATGAGCGTCCCCGCATGCTTAGTATGGCTCTGACGCCAGATTTCTGGATCGCTTACGATGCCCATAATGCTTCGCTCTATAAAGTCTGGGCGGGCACTGTTAATTTTGATGGCGCAGTTTATACCACCGCCCACGGGCCTCAACCCCAGGCCGAAGGAGATGCCTATTTAGTCAGCAAGCTTTCCAATCCGTGGCGGTTGATGATTGAGGGGAAGGAAGTGACCCCTCAAGTTCAGTTTCGGGGCCACACCTACGAAGGCTCAGCGGCATATTTGAAATATGAATTGATTACGCCTTCCGGGGAAGTGATTACCGTCACCGAACAGCCCGAATACATAAAAGATCAACACGACAAGCCGGGTCTGGAACGGATTTTTTCGCTATCGGGTACGCCCAAAGATGTTGAAGTTATCCTGCTGGTGCATCTGGCCTCCATTATGTCAGAAGCCGATCTGCTGACAAGTGGGAAATTGGCAATAACCGAGAAACACGAATCCGTTATTCCCGGTACCCATCTCCTGGAATTACAAGGACGCCTTACCCTCAATCCCTCTGGAGAAACAGATTTGACGGTATATTTCCATCCGGAACCGACTATCCCAACCTCGGCAGAAGCATCTGAAGAAGCGGGACCAAAAGGCTTCCAGCTCATTGATCGCAGCGATTGTAAGACCTGCCATAATGAGCAAGTCAAAACCGTGGGACCTGCCTACATCGACATCGCCAAACGCTATAAATTCACCTCCTTTAATGTGAGTAAACTCGCGCTAAAGGTGATGAATGGGGGTTCGGGCGTTTGGGGGGCCGTAGCAATGACAGGGCATCCTGATTTGCAGCGTAGCGACGCCGAAGAAATGGTGAGTTACATCATGGGCCTCGATGGGGAAACCTTACAGAAAAGTAGTATCAGCACAAAGACATACCCCTTAATCACAGAAGACACCCCCACTAATGGAAAGGGCCTGGCGATAAGCATCTATCAGTCCAGCACTTCACTCGCAGGCATTCCCGATCCGAGTGAAGATCCTACCCCAAACTATTCGGGTGTAGTACCTGCCGTACATGCCATGACCGAAGGGGATTTTGGGTCATTTGCAGAGCAGTTTTATGTGCGATTCAAGGGCTATATCGATATCCCCCGCACCACGAATTATGTTTTTCGGTTGGTAAGCGATGATGGGTCTGTGCTCCGAATTGATGGCAAAGAAGTCATCGACCATAGCGGATTTCATGGCCCCAGTCCCAAAGACAGTGAACTGATCCTCTCAGAAGGGAAACATGCCATCAGCATTGATTTCATGCAAGGTGGCGGCGGTGCAGCCATTTCTTTACAATGGGCCCCTTATGGTGCGGATGAATTCTCGGTCGTTTCGCCCAATTTATTTTCCTATGAGGAGCAGGATTTAAAAGAATACATACCGTACGCTCCGCCTGTAACAGCCAAGAACTTTCCCGGCGACTCAGCAGCCCTGGAATCTGTCCATCCTAGTTTTGAAGTAAGTACGATTCGCCCCGAATCCTTCCAACCCAAAGTAGGCGGACTTGACTTTATGGATGATGGTAGCCTTGTCGTTTCTACCTGGGATCCGGATGGCTCCGTGTATTTGTTGCAAAATATCCAGGCGGAAACGACAGACCGTATCAAGGTCAAGCGAATCGCAAAAGGCCTGGCAGAACCCCTCGGCCTGAAAGTAGTAGATGACAATATCTACGTCCTTCAAAAACAAGAACTGACTCAACTCATCGATCACGATGGGGATGATATCATTGATGAATATCGCACCCTCTGCAATGGCTGGCAGGCATCTGCAAATTTTCACGAATTCGCTTTTGGGCTGGTCTATCAGGACGGTTATTTCTACTGCACACTCGCAACTGCAATCAACCCAGGCGGTGCCAGTACCCAGCCCCAGATTCAAGATCGGGGCCGCGCCATTCGCATTTCCAAAGAGACCGGTGCATTTGAATTTATTGCACAAGGATTGCGCACGCCAAATGGAATCGGGATTGGGCCTGATAATGAGATATTTATTGCGGATAACCAGGGCGACTGGTTACCCTCCTCCAAAATTCTCCACCTCAAAGAGGGCGCTTTCTATGGTTCGCGCTCTGTAGATTTTCCCGGTACCGCCTCGCTCACAGAAATGCAACCGGTTGTATGGTTGCCGCAGGACGAAATCGGCAATTCTCCAAGCCAACCTGCTTACCTGAATGTCGGTCCCTATCAAGGCCAGATGATCCACGGTGAGGTTACGCATGGGGGGATCAAGCGAACCTTTGTAGAAAAAGTAGCGGGTCAGTATCAGGGCTGTCTGTTTCGGTTTACGCAGGGGCTCGAAGGCGGCGTAAATCGCCTGACCTGGGGACCTGATGATGCCTTGTATATCGGAGAAGTTGGCAATCCGGGCAACTGGGGTCACTATGGCAAATTCAAATATGGCCTGCAACGCATGGCCTATAATGGAAACTCCACTTTTGAAATGCTGGCTGTTCGGGCAAAGGCTACTGGAATGGAAATTGAATTTACAGAACCCCTTCAAGCCGGGCAGGGAGAGAATGCTAGCGATTATTTAGTTCAGCAATGGTGGTATGAGCCCACGATAAATTACGGAGGGCCTAAAAAAGACCTTGAGAACCTGGAAATCCTGTCAATCACCCTCTCCAATGATCGCAAAAAAGCATTCCTGGAACTGACAGGTATGAAACCCGGCCATGTGGTCTATTTCCGCTTATCCAATCAACTGACAAGCGCAAGCAATCAAAAACTCTGGACGACAGAAGGCTGGTACACCCTAAATAAAATTCCTGAAAGCTAGAAGGGGAAGATGTTAGATGGAAGACAATAGACCTCTGACACCTAACTCCTGCCCCCTGACTCCTCTCCCCCCTCACGCACAACTACTACTCAATTATGTCCGAATTTACCGCTGAACTCATTGGCACGATGATCCTGCTCTTACTAGGCAATGGAGTCGTGGCAAACGTCGTACTCAAAGACACAAAAGGAAACAACTCTGGCTGGATCGTCATCACCTTCGGCTGGGCATTTGCTGTTTTCTCCGGCGTCATGGTGGCCGGCCCCATTTCCGGCGCTCACCTTAATCCTGCCGTAACCGTTGGACTTGCTGTTGCGGGTTCATTTTCCTGGGCACAAGTCCCGGCTTTCATCCTGGCTCAAATGATCGGTGCCGCCATCGGTACCGGACTCGTTTGGCTGACCTACCGCCAGCATTATGACCGTACAGATGATCGGGATGGTAAGCTCGCAACCTTCTGCACTGCACCCGCTATTCGCAACTACCCTGACAATCTGATTTCGGAGGTCATCGGCACCTTTATCCTGGTGTTTGTGGTTCTCTATATGGCGGGACCGGTATTTACTGCGGATCAGGCAGCTGATGCCCCCGTAGGGCTGGGTGCAATCGGGGCACTACCCGTTGGCCTGCTGGTCGCAGCAATTGGCCTCTCCCTTGGCGGCACCACCGGATACGCAATCAATCCGGCCCGGGATCTGGCACCCCGGATTATGCACACCCTCCTGCCCATTCGCGACAAAAGAGATAGCGACTGGTCCTATAGCTGGGTACCTGTAGCCGGACCATTAGTAGGGGGAACAATTGCCGGGCTGCTGTATCTGGCACTGACTCCGATAGGCTAATTGCAGGTTAGCATTCCCAATGAGCAGAAAACCCCCTCTCCCAAATACAGGGGAAAGGGGGAAAAAGTCATCAATCGAGGACATAAATCTCAGCAATGAGCTGCTTACTTTTTCGTATCTTGCAAGAGATATGAACCGATTCCTCATTCTCGCGTTTTTCAGCCTCATGACGATATCTGCCTGTTCGCAAGCGCAGGTAACAAAGGTTGATTTTCATGATATGCTCGACGGCATGTATCAGAATACCGTTCCCCTCATCAAGCCGGATGAGGTAGTAAGCCCTACTACTTACGTTTTCCTCGATACGCGAGAACCGGAAGAGTACAAGGTGAGTCACATTCCGGGTGCGCAGTTAGTAGGCTATGAGCATTTTGATCCGGCAACATTGGCTGATATTCCCAAAAACCAGCCAATCATTGTGTATTGCTCAGTGGGATACCGAAGCGAACGAATTGGCGAGAAGCTCCAAAAAATGGGATTCACACAGGTTCGCAACCTATACGGCGGCATTTTTGACTGGATGAATAGCGGAAAATCAGTGGTGGATGAAGCCAATCAAGCCACTGAAGATGTACACACTTACAATCGAATGTGGGGCAAGTGGGCCTTCACCGGAAACAAGATTTGGTAAGATTAAAAAACGCCCCCCGACAGGGACTTCATTTGTAATCTCTTCCGAAATCTTATAATTTGGGAAACGCCCATACGCTTTCAGATTACCTAACACCCCCCAGATCATATGTCCCAATCCGTTTTCATTACCGGTTGCAGTTCCGGAATAGGAAAAGCTGCCGCGATCTATTTTGCCCAACAAGGATGGCAAGTAGCTGCGACCATGCGTAGCCCCGATAAAGAAACAGAACTCCAACAGCATGAAGGAATTCACCTGTTTCAACTGGATGTAACGGATGAGGCTTCTATCGAAGCAGCACGAGCAGCAGCCATCAAACAGCTCGGAACCATAGACGTTGTTGTGAATAATGCAGGCTATGGCACTGCGGGCCCCTTCGAGGCCGCCACGCAAGCCCAGATCAGGCGTCAATTTGACACCAACCTATTTGGGCTATTTGATGTTACCCGCGCATTTATTCCCCATTTCCGGGCGCATAAATCAGGAACTTTTATCAATATCTCTTCCATTGGCGGACTGGTTACGTTTCCAACTTTTTCCCTTTACCATGCCACGAAATGGGCAGTTGAGGGGTTTTCTGAATCCCTGGCTTTCGAATTAGGCCCTTTGGGAATTCGCATGAAAATCGTAGAACCAGGCGGAGTCATTACCGATTTTGGGACGCGCTCGCTCGATATTCTCCAGGAAGAAAATGTCAGTGCTCACTATGCCCCTACGCTCGAAAAAGTATCTGCGGTATTTCAGGACCCCGAAAGAAGAAAAGGATATTCTTCGGCGGAACACATCGCTGAAATTATTTATCAGGCAGCGACAGACGGCTCTGACCAGCTTCGCTATGTAGCCGGTCAGGATGCAATCGGCATGTGGGAAACCCGCAAGCAAATGGGGGATGAAGCCTTCCGAAATATGATTCGACAGAACATGCTGAGTTAGGACAGGAACTATGTATCGATCACTTGCTATTTGGAGATGGATAATGGGCTATCTGCTCATGCAAAGCTGTGTGTCAGCACTGGCGCAACCCTCTACGCAACGCGCTATTATCATCGGAGAAAATGTCAACGTACGCAGTTTCCCCGATGTAAGTGGTACCAAACGATTTCAACTCAGCAGTGGCACGCTCGTAGAAGTATTGGATCAATCTGCCCTCGCTGTAGATCTCTACCGGTCAGGAGATAAATGTGAGGAATTCCCATGGATCAAACTCGCAACTCCTTCCGGAAAAGAAGGCTGGATGTATGGCAAATACGTATATCGGGTATTGGATGAGCCGAGTCAATTGAAAGACCCGGCCCGGGCATCTTTTAGCCTGGGAGACAACATCTGGCAATTGGCACTTTGCCAAAACTATGGGCCCGGCGCGATGAACGAATCGGGATTAACGGGTTGTGAAGACTTCTCGGTGGTCTTACTCTACACGGATAACTGGCGAAAAACCCAACTGGTCCCTTTAGCAGATGCGCCACACTCCTCTTTTCCCATTTGGAATCTTCAGTCTGACAGTGGAGTCGAGGAAAAAATCACCTATATAGAACCGGAAGAAACCCTTTCCTTTCATATTGAATGTTCTTTTCAAGAAGGAAAGGCATCCTACGATATCACCATTACCGAAAAAAAAGGAAAGCCGGTTGCCCAGATAAAAAATTATCAAACGCAGGATCGATGAAGCGGATTTCTATTCATTCATTTCGTTAGGACATTCACCTTTACCCTATATTTGTTTCATGTCATATGCCCGTTCCAGATCCCGTACTGCCTTGCTGAATCTCAGCTTATTGGCTGGGATATGTATAGTCTGCTTATTTGCCGGAGGCAGTGGATGGATAGCTGAAACCAGTTCAGATTGGCCGGTTGCCCTGTCTCTCCTCGCAGTACTCGGAGGCTATGTAATACTCAATTTCCCGTTTGACCTCTATGCCGGTTACCTGCTCCCATCTCAACATGGACTGACCGCTGACCGGTTGGTAACCTGGCTCGGAAAATGGGCACGTGCCGCAGGCATTCACCTGGTTTGCTTATTTATCGGCGGATATGGAATCATCCTGATGGGGCAATGGGTAGGCGCGTGGGGTGTCGTTGGCTGGGTCGCGATACAAATGGTGCTGTACAACGCCTTCCAGTATCACCTGATGATGGCCATTGCAGGTATGAGTCGATCTACCGAATCTGACCTGGGTCGACAGGTACTTATTGTCGAAACGGGAGAAAAGGCATTTACTGGCGGAATCAGCGGCCTCCCGGGGCAGGAAAGCATCGTCATGCCTGCTTATTGGAAACAGCGATTTCCGGAGCGGGTAAATAAAGTGCTGCTCGCACGCAGACATGGCGCTATCAATACAGGGAGCCATGGCCGCGGCATGATTGCAGCTTTTATCTGGAATCTTTTGTTTGCCACCGTGGCTATTTTGCTCAGTCAGGCATCTGTTGGCACCTTCACAGGCTGGATCGAAACCACCTGCTACTTCAGCTTATTTTCACTCCTGACGCTTGGCGGTTTTTTGCCTACCCTCAGTCGCCGTGCTGTATGGGAGGTGGATCGGTGGATTTTTTATAAGGGATTTGATGCGGATGGATTGCGAGAGTCCTTCTCCCTCACCGGACGCCTGCAAGCCGAAGCCCAGCCCCAACAACTGGAAACCTGGTTTCAGTCGCTTCCCGATGCAGAAATGCGCCAACAGCAATTTGCCCGGCAGGCTGAACACAAAGGAGCCTGGCATGCTGCTGTCCAGGCTATTTTTCTTTCCTGGGCAGGCGGTAATTTATTGGCTCGTTCGGGTCGATCGACACTTGGAAGGCCTGCATTATGGGTCTTCTTACCCGGGGACTAATTACACTTTATCAACTTAGATCTCCACCGACTATTGATCATGATTTCGTCTTTTCTCAAACATTTGTTTCTTTTTTGATGAGCAAAAAAGGTATCCGATCAACAAGGTGAGAAACTCCTAACCATGTCCTTGTTTTGTTGGAAGTAGCCAAGGTACTGTATTGTTCTGGCCCCCGAGACATCCTTTCGCGCGGCCCCCATTTCCTTCCGAAGGAAATGAGCGCGTAGGCCCAATCTTCGATTGAAACCGTTGTCCGCAGCCCTCAATCTGCGGACCTTGTTTCCCCCCACGACCAGCCCTGTTTGCCTGCGCGTGGGGGACGAGGCGTTGGAAATTTTCGATTGCCATGAATTCAAACCCGCAGGGTTCCCATCCAGGCGGGCGGGCCATGCAGCGGCCATCGGGAAAAGGGGGGAGGATTGCGCGTTGCATTGGCCGCTGCGATTTTTGCTACTTTTTCTAAAAAAGTAGTAAAGAGATAGAGAAAAATCGCTATTGTGAGGACTTCGTCGTTCGTGAACCCTTTGCGGTTGAGGCCAACCCTTCTGTATGGGAACTATAGTTTAACGCCAATGCACAACCGATCAGAGTTTGCTGTCAGCAAAAAAATCGTAAACGCCACGTAGATCGGGCCGACGCCAATACTTGACAAAACAGAACTCATTCGTGATGAAAAAATACCTTGTTCTGATATGCGTATGTATCAGCCTTTCTACGGCTGGCATGGGCCAATCTTTCACATTACTGACCTGGAACATTCAGGATTTCGGGCGCAGCAAAGACGCAGCAGAGATTGCGGCGATGGTCGAAATTCTGAAAGACTATGATCTTATTGCGATTCAGGAAATCGTCGCTAAAGACCCCGCTGGTGCTCAGCAAGTGGCTAAGCTTGTAGAAGGTCTCAACCGGAAAGGGGCACGTTGGGATTATCGCATAAGCCTTCCTACCCAGAGTCCTTCCAGCTATATCAGCGAGCGATATGCCCTGATTTGGAAAACCGCTCGTATTCAATTGGTCAATTCCCCATACTTAGATCGGGACCGGGCCGCTGTCATCAATCGGGAGCCTTTTATCGGAAAATTTAAGGTCAAGGGGAATCCAGAGCCCTTTTTTGTGGCTAATTTTCATGCCCGCAGATTTGATGAGAAACCGGAGGAAGAGATTAAATACCTCGTTCAGTACCCGAGCTTCCTCGAAACGGATCGCTTGTTTATCCTGGGAGATTTTAACCTGAATGAGCAGCACAAGGTTTGGCTACCGCTCTACAACCTCAATTTTGCGCCAGCCTTAAATGATACCCCTACTACGCTTAAAAGAAAGTGTTCCCTAAGCGGCAATTATTTCAACCACCCCATTGATAATATCTATTTCCATACAGGGCATTTCAGACGTATTAGATCTGGCAGAGTTGATTTTGTAGGCGAATGCAACACACTCAAAGTCGCCCGGGGCATCTCGGATCATCTGCCTGTATTTTTGGAGGTGGAATAAGATGTTCGAATTGGGGGCTATAACACCAAGAGACACGAAGCAGGCACAAAGGGTCGCAAAAGAGAGGGTAGCGTTTGAATTTGAGCCTTGAGCTTGAAATTGAATTTTCTTCTTCTTCCTGACTCCTGACTCCTACCTCCTTCTTTACCCTCCTTTTATCTCCTGGCACAATTCAATCAACACTCCATTTCCATCTTTGGGATGTAAAAAACAGACGAGTTTATTGTCAGCTCCTCGCTTAGGGCTTTCATTCAACAATCTCACACCTTCCTTCCGCAATCGCTCCATTTCAGCATGGATATCCTCCACTTCAAAAGCGATATGATGGAGTCCTTCTCCTCGTTTTTCGATGTGTCGGGCAATGGCTGATGCTTCGTCCGTTGCTTCCAGCAGCTCAATTTTACTTTCACCGGTTTGAAAAAAACTGGTGGTTACAAATTCGCTTTCAACGGCCTCTCGCTTATACGGCTGCTGATTCAACAAAAGCGCATAAACGGCTTCTGCTTTTTCCAAATCTTTGACTGCAATCCCAATATGTTCAAGTTTCATAGCTTTCTTGATAAGCGCGATTTAGTTGTGATGTGTCTTTTTACTAATTTGCCTCGCATTACTTACACACCCCTATGACCACCAAATTACACAAAGAAGGAACAACCCTCATCCCTGCCACCTTGATTTTTGTCATTGTAGTCGTAGCAGGTGCCTATTTTTTATCCCCCATTCTAGGGTATATCCTCGGCGTAGCGGGACTGGTCTTCTTCCTGCTGGTCCTCAATTTTTTCAGAAACCCCGATATAGAGGTTCTACAGAATCCCAATGTAATTCTTGCGCCTTGTGATGGAAAAGTGGTTGTGATTGAAGAAGTTCAGGATGATATATATTTTAAGGGACCGGTTCGGCAAGTCAGTATCTTCATGTCTCCCCTCAATGTCCATGTCAATCGCAACCCGATCAGCGGCACGATTCGATTTCTGCGTTATTTTCCGGGAAAGTACCTTATGGCCTTTAATCCCAAGTCTTCTCAACTCAATGAGCAGACTTACGTCGTTGCCGAAAATGACAAGGTTACGGTGGCCTACAAACAGATTGCAGGCTTTCTCGCTCGTCGAATCAAATGGTATGTCAAGGAAAATGATCCCGTCGAGCAAGGCGCAGAATATGGATTCATCCGATTTGGCTCCCGAATCGACTTACTCATCCCGCTCAGTTGTGAAGTAACAGTTGAATTAGGCCAAAAAACAGAAGCAGGCCGGACGCAAGTCGCGACTATTGCCTAAAGAAGTCATCCCAGAGCTGTTGACTTGTGTAGCTTGTCAACAGAATCCGGGATCTCCCATACCTGCTTTTTGGGATTGTGGGTTAACTGAAGATTCCGGATCGAATTTCAAAGCGAGCAATGAAATTCGTCCGGAATGACGATCGTCTTGTTTTTTTACCCCAAAATCCGGGGTGCCTCATATTGCTTACGAATACGTCCTTTATCAGTCCCTATCGGATCAGGGTAGCGGTTCCGGCTCGTTTGAAAACAGTCCCATCATTGAGACGGACCTGCGCCACATACACATAGACCCCTTCCTGCACTGCATTCCCGCTTTCCATGGTACCATCCCATTTGGCATCGATTCCATTGATACGGCGAATCACATGGCCCCATCGGTCAAAAATTGTCAACTCCAGGGAAACAATTCCTTCTCCAACCGGATAGAAATACTCATTATGCCCGTCTCCATTGGGCGTAAAGGCATTGGGAAAGTAAATACTGCCCGGCGGAATCACCACCAGATTCAAGTTTGCTGTATCGGGGCACAAGAATCGCTCGTCATAGGCGATCAACTGTACCGGAAAAATACCGGTATTTCGATAGGTGTGAAAGGGACTGAATTCGTCGCTTCCTGCTCCATCGCCAAACTCCCAGAAATAAGTAACCGCAAATTGAGACTGATTGATAAAGGCAATGGGTTCATCCGACAATAATAAGGTATCATTCGTAAAGGGATCGGTTACAAAAGCCGCAAGCGGGGCCGGTTCTCTATCTACAAAAAATGCATCGAGCACCTCACAACCGAGGCTATCCGTTATCCGCAATTGATAGGGCGGGATAGAGTCTCCTCCGTTTAGCCCAAAGAGGATATTGGTATTCATTCCGGGGAAACCTGCCCACTCAAATAAGTAGGGCGGCGTACCGCCGATGACACTCACAGACAATTCCCCATTGTCCCAATCACAGAAAGCGTCCATAATTTCAGAACCGGCTATTTCCAATACGGGCGGCTCCGTAACAATCAGGGTATCCATGATTTCACAGTCGTTACTATCCGTTACCGTAACAAAATAGGTATCTGCGGGAACGCCCACCTGTGCAGAGTCTGTCGCTCCGTTTGACCAGGTGTACGTATAGGGCAATATTCCGCCACTAACTGAGATCAGTACTTCTCCTGTGCTTTCCCCAAAACAAGCCACATCCACCACATCAGTGGAGTCAAAACTCACCGCTTCTGGCTCGACAATCTCTCCCAGGAAAGTAATGAAACACCCATTGGCATCTGTCGCTTCTGCCCAAAATGCTCCCGGCCCTAAGGCAGGTCGTAAGGCCAAAGGAGGCCCGTTATCGCTCCAGGCATAGGTAAAGGGACTGATCCCGCCCTGGACCTGCATTTCGGCAGTCCCATCATTGGCTCCAAAACAACTGATATTCGTTGTCATAATCGTGCCCGTAATTTTTTCCGGTTCAGTCAACAGGGTATCAACCGCAGCCACACAGCCATTTTCATCCCGAATCTGAATCTGATAACTGCCCATCGGCAGCCCAACAAAGTTGTCATCGGTTCCGAATATGCCGGGCGGAAGCCGGAAGGTATAAGGTAAGGTTCCTCCGCTACCCACTACTGATATCTGACCTGTAGAATCGCCAAAGCAGGCAATCTCCAGGATATTGTCAACAGCTACCGTTAGTAAATCCGGTTCTTCGACCATCACCACAACAGAATCCATACAGCCCTGACGATCCAGCACCAGTACCTGATAGTCTCCTGCACTAAGTCCTGAAAAACTGGTATCAATCACAAAAGGGCCACCATTAAAACTATATTCATAGCGAGGGGTTCCGCCAGTCGTTGTAACGGTAATTCCACCGTTTGCATCCCCAAAACAAGCCGTTGAATCTGAAACTCCCTGAATATCCAATACCGGTGGTTCCGTCAAACTCACACCGACAGTATCCAAACAACCATTTGCATCGCGAATGTGCATGGAGTACACGCCTGCCCCGATTCCGGGAAATAGACTGTCCGTTGAGAATGTCCCATTGAGGAAGGCATATTGATAGGGGCTGGTTCCCCCCGAAGCAGCGAGTAATATTTCTCCATCTACTCCGCCAAAACAATTAATATTTTCCTGATTCAGCAGACTTCCGACCAATTCAGTGGGAGTAGGAACATTCACATTCAAGGTAAAAGAACAGCTGGGCACAGAAGCATCTTCCAGGTATACCTGATGTAAACCAGCCGTAAGGCCTGTAAACAGGGTATCTGTTCCCATAACACCCCCATCGATGGAGATTAAATATGGCGGCATTCCACCCGAGGCACTTACCCGCACGATTCCATCTGTACCTCCTAAGCAACTCACGGGCCCCACCGAATCCAGTACAATAATGGGATCTGTAATTGAAAACACATTCACAGAAAGGAGGTCTGTACAGCCATTGGCATCCACAGCTCTTACCGAATAGACGCCGGGCGTCAATCCATTAAATATTCCACTTATCTGGAGAGCTCCGTTATTCAGACCAAACTGATAAGGAGCGGTACCGCCACTGGCAGCTACGGAAATTTGTCCGGGTACGCCATTACATCCCGCTGCAATCGTACTGATCAGCGTAAGATCAAGCGGAGCAGCAGGTTGGAGAAGAGTAACCGGACCAAAGGGTGTCTCACACAGATTTGCATCTCTGACTACCAGGTTATAGCTGCCCGGAGCAAGCCCGGTAAAGTTCGCGGAAGATTGAAAAGCACCTCCGTTCAGCGCATATTTATAGGGCGGCGTTCCGCCACTTGCTCCGAGTGAAATGGTACCATTATTTGCCCCAAAACAATCGATGTTGGTACTTCCTAAAATGGCTCCTACAAGGGGAGTGGGCTCTGTGAGGGCAACACTTGCTGTTGCATTACAGCCTGCCGCATCACTCACCGATACAGAATAAGTCCCTGCGACCAGGTTAGTCAGGCTATTATTCGTACTGCCTCCCGGTGTCCAGAGATAGGCAGGATTTCCATTTCCACCGGTTACAATTGCGGTAATAGCCCCATCATTTCCTCCATTACAACTGACTTCATCTGTGCTCAGGGAAACACTCAAAGGCGAAAATACGGTAACCGTTACCTGTTCGGTATCGCTCCCACATTGGTTGGTAGCGGTAAGGGTATAGGTTTGTGTGCTGTTGGGGGAAACCGAAGGGCTCAAGACATTTGGTGTACTGATCCCGACTACCGGAGACCAGGAATAGGTTGCTCCTGTAAGGTCATTTCCGGAAGCCAATAGTTGAACGGAATCATTTTGGCAAATCGTTTCATCCTGAATCGGCAGCAGATCTGGCAGGGGCGTTACCTCCACCACTACATTCGTTGAAAAGGCACAATTTACTGTCGAAGCCGTAACGGTGTAAGCTGTGGTTGTGGCAGGAGAAGCCATTGGATTTCCAATTGTTGTATTGCTCAACCCCGTAGGCGGATCCCAGGAAAAGGTAAAGGGATTATTTGCGCCAAATTGTTGAAAATTTGCAGCCAAAGCCACCGAATCGCCCTCACATACCTGGACTGTGTCTGGTACAGACACAATCCCCGCTGGCAGAATATTAATTTGTTCATTTACCGGACACCCAGTGATCCCATCTGTGTAGGTTACAAAATAAGTCGCAGTTCCGGACAGGGGAATTGTAGCGATGGGATTGGGAATATTCGGATTACTCAATCCGGTTGCTGGCGTCCACTGATATGTACCTCCATTATTCGGGATATTGGTTTGCAGCGGAAGGGTCGTAGTAATAAGTGGACAGATATAATTATTCTGCGGGGGATACACCACTCCCGGCGCAACAATAATATTAAAGCCAACCACCTGACTTGCAATGAGGGGGCAGCCATCGTCTTTCAAGAGGAAAGAAATGAAATAAGAGCCCGTATCACTCAGCGTAGTAGGCCAGCTGATACTCGCCGAGATGGGGTTTCCGGTAGTTTGCGTAAAGGTCGCACCGGGCAAGGCCTGTAGGATATCGCTTGTAAACGTCAGCAGATTTGCCACATCCGGATCGGAGCCCCCCAGGTTAAAACTCAGGGTATTGCCTGCGCATACGGAAAAGGTATTGCCATTGAGTGTGGCGCCTGCCACATTCGAAGGAGGATCAAGGATCGGTAATTGATTGGCACAATTCAGGACTACCAGTTGAATATCCCGCAGGACGGTCCCGATCAGGACTCCATTTCTATATTCTTTGACCAATACCGTAACCACTGCCTGCTGGAGGCCATTGGGCGTAAAATCCATTTGCCCACTGAGTTGATCAAAATTGAAAGCATTGGCTGGTGCCGTAGTAAGCGGATACGTCGGAGAATAGTTGCTCGTAAAGTTGATATCATTAGCCGGGTTTCCTGCATCTTTATTGCGTGGTGGGATCAGCATAAATGCCAAAGAATCCCCATCGGGGTCGATTGCGCCATTGTTATACAAAAAAGGAGAACCTGAACATAAAAAAGGAACAGGCTTATTCGTAAACACCGGCGAACTGTTGCAACTCACATCGAGATTATTCAAAGTCGCTTCGATATAAATCCGCTGATCGTTAGGGTTTTGCAGGTTTGTAATCGCACCATTCCGACAGCACCGTACATAATAGAAGGTCCAGTCGTTGCACTGTTGGGGTAAGGTAACCGTGGCGGTAAAGACATACTCCTCTACCCCGGGTACAGGTCCCCCATTACAGGCACTATTCCCTTGCTGAGCGGGACAGATCGGCGTAATTTCCTGAAATGACTGGAAGGTCAAATCTATATTGGTCTCCTGTATCCCACAGGAGTTGGAAAACATAACGATCCGCTGATTGGTAGTAGAGAGGTCAATGCCCCTGCAATCCCGGTATAGCGTCAGGGTAAACTGATAGGTATTTCCCCCCAGACATGCATAGGTCAAGTCTCCCCCCATCAGGTGAGTAGCTTTGGCCGAATTCATCCCGAGAAGGACAAAGACGATTCCCAACAAGCATAATTTCTTGCGCAAGCAAAAGGTAAAGAATGAAAGCATAGACACAGATTAAAGACGGTACTCGAATTAAGCGGTTATGGGATTTTGAGGAGTTTACCCTGAACTTTTACCTCTCCGGACTGAACCTGAAAGAAATATATCCCGGGTGGAATTGTGGCAATCTCAACCCGTAGTTCCTCACCAGGCTGGTTCCATTCTCGGTGCAGAAATACGTGTTGCTGGCTATCAAATAATTGCAGCGTAAGAGATTCACTCCAGGGAAACTCAGGCGCAATCGTCAGGTATTGTTGCAGGGGATTGGGGTATGCCTTCACTAACTTCCGAATATCAAAATCGATTTGCAGCGTATCGGAAGAAATGACATATCCATTTGTATGATGCAGTAACACGGCATAATAATGCGTGGGCGCATCTGCTGAAATTGTACTATTCGCAAAGAAATACATTTCCGGACTTAACAGCAGACTGTCCTGACCATTGGCAGGCAGTACTTGCAGGCTTTCAAACTGTTTCCCATCTTCAGAATGGAGAATCTCGAATTTGTCAGCAAGCAGTTCTCGCCCTGTTTCCCAATTCAGGACATGGGCATATCCCTGCTGATCGGCAGTAAACGCCTCAAAAGGCCGGGGGTACCGAGCACCAAATCCGAGGCCAAGGTTTCCACTCCCAATTCCCAGCATAGCGAGTTCTGAAACCTTAATCGTACCACTCAGGAAGTTTGTTTCTTCTGCAAATACCCACCCCTGATTGGCATCTATTGACAGCGGAAAAAACTCCTGATAGGCTGCGGAATCAATTAAGACTTGTCCATTTTCAGGGCGCCCATCGAGCCCAAAAGGCGTCGTATAGGGAATCAGCAAATCCGGATCAAGTACCGGGATACCCATCTCCCGGGCCAGGCCCTCCGGCAAATCATTCCCAAAATAAAACCGCGCTTCAAATTGTTTCCCCGAAAAATCCAACACTGAATCCAGCTGAATGTATCTGCCTGCAGCATGGAAGCCGGTATTATTTTCGACATAAGGAGCCGTATCAGTCAGATCATAGGCAGCTATGTCTGTGATTACCAGGGTAAGTGCTTCGACAGGAAGGCTAAGGGGTATGCCTACTGGCTGTTTGACAGAAAACAACAGCTGATCCTGGGCAGTAGCGGGACTTGCTGTCGCTGCCTTGATGAAATGTGTCCAGCCATTCTCCTGACAGAGATAGCTTGCCGTATAAGAACCAGTACTCCGGGGAATATCCAGGTCTTCAATACAAGAAACCTGCGTATTCCAGCAGATATTATCCATATAAGCCGGCATGAGATAGGTATCTGTCATCCCAAAGGCAAAAACCAATTGACGCTTTTCCTGTATCCAGCCATTGAGGTTAATTTCTTGCTTAACCCAGTCCTGACAATCCAGCGGATACCAATTCGGATCCAGGTTGGTAATGGGATTGACAGAAGTACTCAAATCCGTATTCCGAACATCCCAGATCGTATCAATCTTTCCCGCGCAATTATTGACGGGCATCGAAAGTAACATCATCCGCATCTGCCCCAGGCTATCCACAAAATGGTGTGCCCAGTCAAATTCCAGATTTCCGATAGCAGCTACCGCAGGATCGAGCATTGGCCCTGGAATGACCATCCAATTCATATGATTCGCTGATCCAGTAAAAGTGGGCGCATCCTTTACGATACGCAGCACTTTCCCTCCTGTCTGTGTGCAGCCTACTATTGCGCTTCCCTGTGCTGTAATAGGTTCTCCAAGCCTGATCGGCTTCCATTCTACCGGTAGTTCTCCCGTTTCCATGTCCACACAAGCTGCATCCGGTTCTGCTGATCTATTGGGATCCATTACCCAAAAGGCATATCGATGCAGGGAATGTGTTTGAGGATTAGGTATCTGCCCATTGACACGCAACCACTTACTTTCGAGGTGATATAAACCCGGTGCCAGGGTTTGTGCAGGTACGTCCAGGCTCATAACATCTCCCGGCATGAGATTTCCTTGCCAGGTAAGGGTATCGGAATGACTATTCCAGCTTACTTTCAGGCGGATTCCTGTGATCGTTACATCCCCTTTATTGCGAATCCGAATCCGGGGACTTGGATTTTCTTCACAACTCAATAGTGCTGGAGAATCCCAGTCTTCTACACTGACCTGAACATTAATAGACTGGCATCGACTCTGTGCTAACAGAGATTGCCGGGTGCTTTGCAGGGCGGTCCGCATCCGCATCCGCTGACCAGCTGTAAAAGTATTTTTACAGGAAGGATTTCCTCCCTGATCCATATAGTTTTCATAGATGTCAGAGACATCCGCCTGATAAAAGGGATTGAGGATCGGGTCTGCATGGGCAGAGTCGGAGTCACAGCTATTTTCCAGGGCTCCACAGAGTGCTGGCCCGCCCATCGTGGAATCAGGAGGGGTATCACATACCCGATCTCCCCGGACTGCACAGTTTGCATTGTCGCACATAGGCCGCGTCAAGTCCCGGTAGCTCGTCCGCCACAGGTTGAGGTATCGGGCAAAATAATATACGGCAACTGCGTTCTCTTCTGCCCCTGTACCAAAGAACTGCTCCTCCAGGACGACTCCGTCCAAAGCAGTGCCATGCGCACCGGGTAAATAAGCATATCCGGGGATGTCGCAATTGATATTGTCATATTCACAGATAGAACTGACGATCCAAAGATTGAGGTATTGGCGGGAGTCCCAAAAGGCTGCTGCCTTCATCAGCTGGTCTTCCGTTGCTGTCCCGGTAACCACCTGATTGAATGATACGTGGGTATAATCTGTTTCAGTACGGGTAATCCCGGTGCTGGTCGTTCCATCGGGAGCAACCTGAGCGAGACAAAACTCGATTTCTGTATCGACAGATTCGACCCCAAACTGAGTGGCCGTGGTATAAAAAGGACCCCCTGCGTATGCACCCTGGTTTCGGAATGCTTCATTCAACCAACTGATCCCCAACTCGATTTGCTGATCGGTGGGATTACCGGGGCTTCCCGGAGCTGTACTTCCAGGGGGATGCATAACGTGCACCACAACCGGAATGGTCAATACTGAACGCGATTGATCCGAAGAACCAGCCATTACCTGATGATAGGTATGTGCTTCCAGTTCGTCAGTTGCATGCTGATAAGCAGCGTCCTGTGCATACCGGGATAAATGAATTTGTTCATCGCCGGGCATAGGCTGTGCCTGCATGAGAGTAGATCCCATTACAATCAGCATTGTAACTAAGCAATAAAAGCGAAAGGGGATTTTAGAACAAGTAACAGTAATTAATAAGCAAAGGTATTTCATGTACACAACCGGTGAAGGCTTACGGAAGGATTGATTCGTTTCAACCTTCTCAAAAAAAAATCCTTAACCCTGTGCCAACCTAACCAGACCCGTATATAACACCGCTACCTCATAACGAAAATGAACAAGTTGAGCGTATATAACCAATCGTCTCTTTTCTTATAGACAAAGAGTATTCCGTTTCTGATGATCAGAAAAGATATGTAAGAAATACTGAGGAAATGAATGTTTTCAGCGCATGAAATTTCCAAATAAAAACGAGGGTATAAGCATGGAAACAGCGAAAAAACAAGGATAGAACAACCTGATTTTCAAGCCCAAAGCAGTGGATGATTTAGCAGGATGATTCAGGTCTGAAAAAGATTTAAAAAAAAATTCAAGACCGGCCTTTACAGGTAAGCATCAGGGGGTGGAAGGAAGTGAATAAGTGCTGATTACCTGTCTGACTCAGGTGTCAGGCACTCAAGAATCTCTTCAAGGTAGCGGCGGTCATTGGCAAGTCGAGGTACTTTGTTCTGGCCACCTAATTTTCCCCGACGACGCATCCACTCATGAAATGTACCTCTCGGCACAGCGTGTATCGTGGGCGGCCGCAGCGCCATATCGCCAGTTCGCTTGGCATCATAATCAGAATTCACCTGCCGTAAGGTACTGTCCAACAGAAAATTGAACCGTTCCTGATCGGAAGGAGGCGTTTGAAATTCGATGATCCACTCGTGGGCACCTTTGTCCGAACCCGCGAAGTAAACGGGCCCGGCTGTATATTCATCAATAGTCGCTTTTGTTCCTTCACAGGCTTCACTAAGTGCAGCCTCCGCATTATCAATCATCAGTTCTTCTCCGAATGCATTGATAAAATGCTTGGTACGACCTGAGATCCGGATTTTGAAGGGATTTAAGGAAGTAAAGCGTATGGTATCCCCAATGACATATCGCCACAGGCCTGTATTGGTGGTGATCAGCATCGCATAATTAGTCTCCATATTCACCTCTCCCAGCACATAGCTCCGGGGGTGATCTTCCTCCAGGTGTTCAACCGGAATAAATTCGTAGAAAATCCCATAGTCAAGCATCAGGAGCATATCCTCGCTATTGGGATCATTTTGTACTGCAAAAAACCCTTCGGAAGCATTATACACTTCCATATAGGTCATATTGCCCCGTGGGATCATTGCCTCAAACTGCTTGCGATAGGGCTGAAAACTCACGCCTCCTGGCAAAAACAATTCCAGATTGGGCCATACTTCCAACAGGTTCCGATCCTTTATGCCCATCTTCTCAAAGATACGGTTGATCAATACCAGGGTCCAGGTCGGTACGCCTGCAATCCCTGTTACGTCTTCGCGCATGGCCTCTTCGGCCATGGCCTCTATTTTGGGTTCCCACTCAGACATCAGGGCCACTTCCTTGCTCGGAGTTCGCACGAGTTCGTAAAAAACAGGGAGATTTTCTACAATTACTGCACTGAGGTCTCCGCACCGGGAATGCTCATTCAGGCGGTTGATTTTATGGCTCCCTCCAATAGAGAGAGATTTTCCGGAGAATAATTTACTTTCAGGATTGTTGTGTAAATAGAGGCATAGCATATCCTGCCCTGCCCGAAAATGGCATTCTTCCAGGCAGTCAACTGAAATCGGGATGTATTTGCTTCGATCATTGGTGGTGCCGGAAGACATGGCAAACCACTCTATCTTTCCGGGCCAGAGGACATCGACTTCGCCATTGAGGGTCCGTTCGATATAGGGGAAAAACGCTTCGTAGGTACTGATAGGAACCCGCTCCTGAAAAGTAGCGATACTCATTGATTCGTCATACCCATAGGTACGCCCCCATTCCGTATCCCGCGCCTTGTGAATCAGGCTTTTGAAATTTGTTTCCTGGGTATATTCTGGGTATTTGACAAAATGCTCAATCTGCTGAATTCTCCGTTTCAGAATCCAACTGGCAATTTTATGTACCAATAGCATCATCTATTGAGTTTGAATTTTTCGCCAAGATATAGCTTTCTGGCTTCGGGATCATCGGCCAATTGTTCCGCTGTACCCGCTTTGAGGATCTGACCTTCATACAGGAGGTAGGCCCGGTCTGTGATATTCAAGGTCTCATGCACATTATGATCCGTGATCAGCACACCGATATTTCGCTTAATCAATTCAGAAACCAGCCGCTGAATTTCTTCTACGGCAATGGGGTCAATCCCGGCAAATGGCTCATCCAGGAGAATAAAGTTTGGATTCACCGCTAGCGCACGCGCTATTTCAGTCCTTCTTCTTTCTCCCCCCGAAAGCACTTTTCCGAGGTTTTTCCGGACATGGGTGATGCTAAACTCTTCGAGGAGTTGCTCCATGCGTTCTTTACGCTCCTTCTTGGAGAGTGTGGTTCCCATTTCCAGGATGGCAAGGATATTATCTTCGACGGAAAGATTCCGAAATACAGAGGCCTCCTGTGCGAGGTATCCGATTCCCAGTTGACCGCGCTTGTACATGGGAAACCCCGTGATATCCCGATCATCGAGGTGAATGCTACCGGCATACGGGCGGATGAGGCCTACGATCATGTAGAATGTCGTAGTTTTTCCGGCACCATTGGGCCCTAATAGCCCCACAATCTCCCCCTGACTCACTTCGACTGAGATGCCATTCACAACTGCCCGTTGCTTATACTTCTTGATCAGATTATCAGCGCGTAGTTTCATCGTTCAAATTTACATAAAAATTAAGGAACAGGAGGTGCCTCCTTTTGAAGGGTCCATACATAAAGTAGCTGATATGTCGGTTGGCGTTGCTTCATGTGCTTAAAATAAGGAACGGAGACCCGGTATAGTTCCGAATCTCCGTTTTTCTATGTTAAAAGCATCAGGATTAGTGCTGAACGATCAATTTTTTCGTGAATACCTGATTGCCGAGACTGAGTCGAATCAGATATATCCCTGCCGGGAGATTTTTTGTTGAGAATTCATACTCATGTGTATGCGCTGGAAGGCTTTGTGGAGAGAGGAGCGATACCATTCGTTTCCCCATCATATCGTACACTTCCAGGCTCGCATCTCGGGTTCTTGGCAAGTTAAACGCTACGGTCACCTGACTGTGAGCAGGATTGGGATAGACGGTTAGGTCGAGAGACTCTTCTGTAATAGTCGATTCCAGTCGCGTGGAAACGCCTTCCGAGGCATACAGGATTCCAATTCCACCGTTCTCAAACGCGTTTTGTTTGCCAATCACATAAAAATCTTTTTCCACCAAATGAAAATCAAAGGTATTGGCGATTTCTGCACTATTGTTAGTAACAGATACTGAATTCCAATTCATGAGAGAATCTCTCCTCAAAAGGCGGAGTTCATCCAATACGCTGGAATAGTTGTACAAAATCCAGGGCCGATTTTTTTCGTCGAGAATCAGTTTCAGCGGTACCGCCATTAGGCTGGTAGCATCGCTGATCACTTCTTCGACTTCCCATAATCCATCTGTTCCTTGTTCAGCCAGGGCGATCGCATTATTTCCAGCATCCCGAAATGCAATCTTCGGCAATCCGGTTGTGGTAAGCTGAATGGAGGTTTGTGCAGGAGAAAAGGTTAAACCACTCGTAAGTTCCTCCTTACTCCATACCCCTCCCGAAGTACGGTGTGCATATTTTAGTTTATCATTAATGACGTCTATATATGCAATATGCAGGTCTCCAGTTGCTCCCATGACCATATCGGGTCGCTGACCGGTAATGGCTGAAGTAGTATCAATAATCTGAACAGTCCAGGAATTTCCGCTAACCGTTCCCCGGGCATATTTCAATCCCCCAATTGACAGATCGTAATAGCATATGTGCACACTATCTCCGTCCAGTTTCATCCCTACATCTTTCGGAATTGCCTGTATATCTACATTCTGCAGAGACCAATTCCCCCCACTCTTTTTGGCAAATCGCAAGCGGCTAGGGTTTTCCACGGAATAGGCAAGACAGGGATTTCCACTGACATCTTCTCCCAGGGATACATATTCGGGATTTCTGCCGGCTCCATCAATCGCCTCAGTTGACCATGTACCTCCGAATGTCCCTTCTGAAAAATAGAGTTGTTCAAGCAGGGTTTCGTTATACCCAATTCTTATGAGATCATTTCCGCTATTCCGGATTACCTGAGAGCTGAGAGCTGCCCCCCGATTTTCATTCCGCGTACCAGGCCGATGATACCAGACAGTACCATCAATATGCCGTGTAGAGAGACGGAGATAATCTTTATTTGAATCATAACTAAATAAATACACACTGTCTCCGAATACAGTGCTCTTTAACTGGCTATTGGTTCCTTCATACAGCAGCGTATCCGATGTCCAGTTTTGTCCTCCATCTTTAGATTCGGTCAGTACAATCAGGTTTGCATT
>CAYGTH010000009.1:11455-17097 GCA_964352745.1 uncultured Bacteroidia bacterium | reverse complement strand
AACGGAATCTCCTGTTGCCACCGGGGCGAAATATTCAAAGCCTTCATAAAACTGGTGCCCGCTTCCTGTATTGACCGCTGACAGAAATCGTTGAGTGGAATCAATCACCTGCATCTTCCAGGTGGCCAGGTCATTTGGATGTGCGCTGAACATCACGACCTGATGATTGTGATACGATGCAGAAATGAGTCGCAAACTGTCGCTCACCAATCCTGGTACAAAGGTACAAAACTCCCCTACCCGATCTCCCAATGCCAGACAATCTTGCGGCCCAAATGGAACTGTGAGGGTTACCGGATTCATCCAACCCCCCGATGCCTCCCCCACAATCACATTCAAATTGAGATCATAGTTGCTATACGCCGCAAAGCCTAATGACGTACACAGTTGAAGGGAAATAAGGTCTCCATCGAAATATGCAATTATAGGTATTCCTGATGGGCTTAGTGCAATATCTACAGAAGGTTGGCGATAAATCGGGTACGAGTTTTCAAAGCCATAGTTCCCCAATGAACTATTGGGTAACACATCTTGTGCGACCCAGCTTCCGGAAGCATTGGTAGCATACCTAAGGTAGGCAACGGAAACCCGATTTTCCAGGTATCCAATATGCACAGTCCCATTGTTGTCAACAATAATGCTGGAGGAATAGCCCCCCGGTTTTTCACTGTCTACTTCCTGCACTGTCCAGCTTCCTGTATTAATATCACGACGGGCATAATAGAGTTGATCGACCTCGGGATTCCAAAAGGAGAAGTGCATATTCCCATTTGCCTCAACATACAAATCAGGTCTTGCACCCGACGCTTCCATGTCCGTGAATACATTCTCATATTCCCAGCCAAGTATCTGAGCATGGGTAGTCAGTATCATACCGATCAGGGCTATTACAAGAGCACTGGTTTTATAGTTGAATCGCATTTCCTTCATGGGATGATTTAATATCTTTTATTCGTAAGTTGATACGGGTTTTCTGATTCCAGGTATTAAAAACGGGCTGAAAGGCAACATCGAGAGGGCCTGTTTCTCCGAGGTCGCGCCAGGTTTGAGCCATATTGAAACCGATGGCTTCAACCATGTGCCCCTGCTGCTCTAGTACAAATTTCACGTGCAGGTCTTTAAGGAAAGTCGTATGTTTTACCTCAACCCCCTTACTGAGAAAAACAGGTCGTCGATTGGAAGGGCCAAAAGGTGCCAGGCGGTTGAGCAGGCGGATAAACCGGGCATCTATCTGATCAAAAGTTAATATCCCTTCAATCCATAATACGGGCGCTTTCTGGTCAGGCTGAATCCGGAGACCGACTACTTCATCAAATCGATCCTGAAACGGTTGCAGTTCTTCCGGATTCATACTCAGGCCTGCTGCATAGCGGTGGCCACCAAATTGTAAGAGATGATCCGAACATTGATCCAGGGCTTCATACAAATCAAAGCCAGTTACCGATCGCGCAGAGCCAACTAATTTCCCCTCCGATTCCGTCAGCATAATCGTCGGGCGATAGTGATGTTCAATCAACCGAGAGGCTACAATCCCAATTACGCCCTTATGCCATTCAGGTCGAAACAGCACGGTGGTTGAGCGATCGGGGAACCGTTCATCAGTCTGAATAATCGCCAATGCTTCTTCAGTAACCTGCCTGTCTATGCCCTGCCGCTCAGCATTTGAGCTTTGGAGGTCTGCTGCCAGGCTTTTGAGTACTTTGCTTTTGCCCATCAGCACTTCCACCGCCTCAGAAGCGTGCCCAAGTCTGCCCGCCGAGTTGACACGGGGCCCAATAAAAAAGACAAGGTCAGAGATATCCCAGTCGCGGGAACCTTCGGCCTGGTCCATTAATATTTTAATCCCGGGCAAGGGATTGGTTTGCATTTTTTGCAGGCCCTGAAAAGCAATCGCCCGATTTTCGCCGATAATCGGAACAATATCACAAGCGATACTTAAGGTAAGCAGGTCGGCATATGCTTCCAGGGGATCATACCCCGGATAAGGAAGCGATTCGCCCAGTTCCACCATCCGTTTGGTAAGGGCCTGGATTAACTTAAATCCTACTCCACAACCTGTCAGGTTTTTATCCGGGTACCTGCAATCTGGTCGTTGGGGATCAAGCACTGCTATTGCTTCGGGTAACTCAGCACCGGGCTTATGGTGATCACAGATGATAAAATCAATCTGCTTTAATGCGGCATACTTCACTTTTTCCACCGCCTTGATTCCACAATCGAGGCTGATGATTACGCCTGCTTCAATCTCCTCGGCATAGTCGATTCCCTGATAAGAGATGCCATATCCTTCCTTATATCGGTCGGGGATGTAATAGTCAAAATCCATATCCCATTCAGCCAGAAACAAACTCAGCAGGGTTACTGCCGTTGTACCATCCACATCATAGTCGCCCAACAATAATATTTTCTCCCCTGTGCTACGCGCAGCAAGCAATCGTTCGACCGCCACCTCCATATCTTTCATGAGGAAAGGATCATGCATATCTGTCGGCTTCGGAACAAAGAAAGCCTTCGCTTGTTGGTAACTTTGGATATTGCGTCGTACCAGAATCTCAGCGAGGGGAAGTGGAAAGGGTTTATCTGTCCCTAGTTCACCAGCCAAGTCAGCTGCCTGTTCCCTATCGGGTGATTCAAGTAGTTTCCAGATCATAATTGCCGGTCAGTAATCGATAATATTCAAACAGCTTTCAAATTTCAGCGTAAATTAGATAAGTAAGCAGAAAGATTAAAGACATTAGAAGAAAGATGTTAACCTTCTGTCAATCAAATTGCTGAATCAAAAATTGGTTATCGCTCAATTTGTCAAAATACTTATCCCGCCTGAAATAAAGAACCACTTCTGAGCGATATTTATATAAGATTAAACCGAAACCTAACATGAAGCCTGTCCCATTTCGCTTCTCTCATTTGTGGCTTTTCGTCCTCTTTTTGGGGATGACGCTCCCCCTTTCAGCCCGACATCTCGTAGGAGGCGACCTCACCTATCGCTGCCTGGGCCTAAACGCACAAGGGTTATACCGATATGAAATCTCGCTCGATTTATATCGGGATTGTTTACCCAATGATCAATTTATCACCAATACTCCATTTGACAAGAATATTATCCTGGGGATATTCAATGCGGGGGACAATTCCCTTCACCAACAAGTAGCTTTCACCCTGAGGGACTCTAGTTTCTTACCCCTTACCGTAGCTGATCCTTGTGTAGATCCCCCTACAGGGCTTTGTTATGTAACGACAACCTATCAAACGGAAGTGGCTTTACCTCCCAATTCTTCAGGTTACTATATCTCCTGGGGTCGATGCTGCCGAAATGAGACCATCCTGAATATCCGCAATCCTAATGCGACTGGAATTGCCTTTGCAGCCAATATCCCCAATACCAGTTTGTGTAACAGTTCGCCCCGATTCAACAACTCGTTACCTGCCTTTATTTGTGTAAACGATTTTTTTGAATTTGACCATAGCGCACTTGATCTTGACGGCGATTCCCTTGTGTACAAACTAACAACCCCTTACACAGCTGGGGATCAGATGGATTTTATTCCCTTTCCCACGCCACCACCTTACAGTCAGATCAACTGGCAATTACCTTTCAACACTTTCAATCCGATGAGTGGGAATCCGGCAATGGCGCTCAATCCTCAATCTGGAGAGCTTACCGTTCGACCTACTCAACTTGGACAATTTGTATTTTCTATTTCCGTATTTGAATACCGAAATGGTGTTTTGTTAAGCGAGGTAAAACGAGATATACAAGTAAATGTGATCGACTGCCCGATCAACTTTCCGCCTGCCATTCAGCGTCCGGCGACTGATCAGGTAGTGGCAGATACCCTCTACTTTTTTCAGGGAGAAGAAAATTGTTTTGATTTTCGGTTTGTGGACAACAATGGAGCAGGTTTGCCGGAGGATTTGATTGATGTTACGATTGCTGGCGACATATTAGGGGGCGGGGCACTCCCTCCACCCTTTGCTACTTTTCCAGGGGGAGAAGACCTCAATTCGCCTTATGAAACCCAGCTTTGTTGGACCCCTCCCTGCGATTTCACGGGAACCGGAATTTCACCTTTGTACATCCGTGTGGTAGACAATAATACCTGTCCCGGGCCCAATATCACCTATGACACGGTATTTGTTCGTGTGCTTCCTGGCAAGGCTTCGCCGCCGGAGTTGCGCTGCGTAAGCGTAGAGGCTCCCAATCAGATAGACCTGAGCTGGGATCCACTCCCTGCGAATAGTCAGGAAGGGTTTGATGCCTATTATGTGTACCGCAATGAGGGTGCGGGATGGGCGTTGATCGATCAGATCACCAATCCCAATCAGACCAGCTATACGGATTTAACTGCATCCAATGCCTACGGCCAGTCATATTGCTATCAATTGGCTACAGCTAAGACCTGTCCTGACTTTTTTGTCAGCGATCCCGGCCAGGAGGTCTGTTCCATCCTCGCTACTGCGACTTACGTCTCTCAGATTCAAAGCGAAATCACCTGGGATGCTTATACGGGCTGGGATACTCCCAGCTATGAATTGTTTGCAAATGATGGAACCGAAACCCTCATAGCAGACAACCTTACTGATCCCCAATACCTCTATACAGATTGTAATTTTGTTGGCACCTTTCGAATCCGAACCGTAGATCCCCTGACAGGATGTGAAGTCTTTTCTGCACCGACTCAATCTATCGAACAAATAGATGAGACTCCCGCAGTAGTGGAATTTTGCAGGATAACAGTAGCCGATTCTGCCAATGGAATTCAATTGGAATGGATTCCCTCACTTGAGGATGATCTCACGGCTATCAGGCTGTACCGAAGAAGCCAACCGGGCGGGAACTACCAACTTATTCTGGAATCTGAAGATCTTCAAATCAGTACCTATACCGACCTGGAGGTAGAGGTAAATGCCAACAGTTATTGTTATTTGCTTGAGTATGAAGATTTTTGTGGGAATGTAGCCACCTCTGGAGAAGATTGCAGCATATTACTTACCGGCGTAGGAATGGATGGCCAAATTGACCTCAGTTGGTCTCCTTATACAGGCTGGGATCAGGGAGTAGCTACTTATGAAGTCTGGGATATCATCAGTACTCCTATTCAGGTTGCAACATTCGAGAATCAAACCACTGCCTACACAAATGCCAGTCTCCCCCCAAATCAGGCACTTTTTTGTTATCAGATTATCGCGCGGGAATCTGCCGGAGGATGTGGGTTGGAGTCTGTTTCCAATGAAATATGCATCAGTTTTCCTCCCCGTTTCTTCGTACCAAATGCTTTTACACCAAACGGAGATGGTCACAATGATCAGTTTCGGATAAAGGGGATTTTTATTGATCAATTACAATTGACGATTTTCAATCGGTGGGGAACCATTGTGCACCAGTCTAATTCGGTAGAGGACCCCTGGGATGGAACCAAGCAATCCGGAGGGCATGCCCAGGAAGGGGTTTACATGTACGTACTGGAAGTAACCGGATTTGATGGAATCAATCTGGAGCGTAGTGGAAGTATTACCCTCATCCGATAAGTAAGTAGATGGGAAGATAAAAGTATAAAGTAGTTAGATGGGATACGCTGATTAGTAGGTAGATATTAGGACTTCCCTCTTCCCTCTCTCCTGACACCTGCCTCCTGACACCT
>CAYGTH010000009.1:4794-11355 GCA_964352745.1 uncultured Bacteroidia bacterium | reverse complement strand
CCTTTAGCCAGCCAGGCCATTCCCCGTACTCCATTTTCCTTGGTATAAATATCGTATCGCTTATGCAGTACGAAATCCAACAACATTCTCATGTTGGAATCATCATCCAGAATCAGGATTTTTTTCTTATCTGCGTTCATCATAACCCTCCTAAAAACAAAAGCCGCAAGTTGTTACCACATAAGCTGATACAAGCATTTCAGGGAATTTTCCATTCGGAAAAGCTTATCCTGATTTACGCCATATAAAGTTACATAAGCAGGGTTCATTTCCCGGACTTTGTTTCCCAACCCGTAATATTGTTTGGCGAATGGTCACTATCCAGTTTTGAATTGTATCTCCTGATTTGAGTAACTGGTGAATTTTTTTGAATTGGAACCCACCTCAATCCTTGCTTACCTTAGCAGCCGATTTGCCAATTATATCGTTGTGAAAGCAGATCATTAATAAATTATATGAAGGTTCTTCTAACGTTATCTTTCCAACTGCTTGTGCTCCTGATTCTGCTTAGCAGCTCGGGTTGTGAGACAGATGCCTGTGAAACACTTGACTGCCAAAACGGCGGTGAGTGCCTGGATGGAGCCTGTGTTTGCCCCCCTGGTATCATTGGCAAAGAATGCGAATTTATCATTGACCCCTGTATCGCGTTGGAATGCGTCAATGGAACCTGTATTCCCCTAAGCGAAACGGAAGCTTTTTGCCAATGCGACAATGGATATGAAGGGGACTTGTGTGAAAAGCCCTGGACCCACAAATTTGCATCGGGCTACGATGCTGTTGAGGTGTGTAATGGCAACGGGCTGGGGTTTCCGGTAGATGTGGTAGCCGGTCCCCGATTTAATCAGATTACCATAGAAAATTTCAGAAATGTTGGTGCCAAAGTGGTTGCCGACCTGATCAATACCCGCGTGGTCAATATTTATGAGCAGCCAATGACCTTTGGCTTTGTTTCCGGTGCCGGAAGTATGAGCCTCGACGAACAGGAACTGACACTAAATTTCACCATTATCGACGGGAAAGATACCCTTTTGTGTACGGCTATTTTGACAAAGTAAACCCACATTTTCGGCAGCCAAATTGAGCCGCCACAATTTGAGAACCAGTAATTTATATTAACTTTAGTGCTTCAAAAAACGAAACCATTAACCATCACGGAAATGAAACACCTTTCTTTACTCTTTGTGTTGTGCATGCTAAGCCTTTCCCTGGCAATCGGGCAAACTCCTGCCTGGCCAGCAAACACGGCAGCAGCAGGCTCACAGCCCAACCAATACGGTTATACCTGGAAAACCAATTCAGATGTTACCGGCCCGACTTATAACTGGATCGACATCACGACCATCGGCACCGAGATCTCCGGGCTTGCTGATGACAATGTCATCGGCCCTTTCAATCTGGGAATGGACTTCAAATATTATTGGAACACCTTTGACCAGGTGTATGTAGGTAGTAATGGATACATCAGTTTCCAGGCAGGTAACATTGCCTCTACCGGTATTGGATTTCCCCCAACCCCTACTCCAACAGGCCCCAATGCTGTTATTGCAGCTTTTATGTGTGATCTTTCTTTCTCTGGAGCAGGGAATGCTTCAAAGGCCTACTATTACCGGGATGATACCAATAACCGGTTCATTGTTTCCTTCGAGGATGTGGCCTTTTGGGCAGATGCTATTCCCGACTATTCCGGAGCCAATACGTTTCAGTTCATTCTCGATGGCAACGATTCAACCATCACGGTACAATATGCTTCACAAACTGGCAACTGGAATCCTGGCTATGATGCTTCTGCTAACCCAATGGTAGTAGGAATTGAAAATGTAACGGGTACTCTTGGTTTGTTGGTATCAAATGGACCAGCAGCTGAGATGCCAATGGCTAATACAGCAATCACCTATTATCCTCCGGTTGTTGCAGGAATTGACGTACGGGATATTGAACCTATTTCCCTTCAAAATGAAGAAAATGGAGGATTTTTTATTCCATGGTCCCCTCCCGGATCTCCAGGAACACCCAACTTCCGTTTCAATACAAAAATTGCCAACGTAGGAAATATCGCCGTCACTTCTCCTACCACCATTACTGCAACCGTTCGCGATACAACAGGTCAATTGTTGTTTTTTGACAACCAAAACACGCTGCCGACAATGGCCCTGGGAGAAGAAGTAGATATCCAGTTCCCGACTGTATTCAACCCCCCAAATCCTGGTCCTTACCTGTTCAACGTAGAGGTTTCCAATCAGGCTGACATCAATGCATTGAACAATAGCCGCACCGTCGAAGCTGTTATTGTCGATACCTTCACGAACCAACAGGAAATCCCTTTTTCTTATGTGAGCGACAATAATTTTAATATTGACGGACAGATAAACTGGGCAAGTTCTGGAAATAGTGGGGGAGGTGTCTTGTTTGAATCTTACGGCTATCCCGCTCTCATTACAGCAGTGGAGTTTTTCAATATCGAAATTACAGCAGGTGCTACAACAGATGGCTTCATCTTCGAGATTTATGGCCGCGTAGATACTGCGAATGCACCGGTTCCCGGTCAGTTTTTGTATCGAGACACCGTTTCCGCTGCAAATACAACCCTTCCTTTTGGTTGGACTCGTGTGGATCTCCCCACACCGATTGTTATCCAGGAAGGCGGATTCTATGTCAGCTGGATTCAGCTGGACCAAAATCTGGTTCTGGCAACTGAAACAGCTGCACCGATTTCTCGTCGTACGTACGAAATCCTGTCCAATTCCTGGGCTCAATATCGCTCAGTTGGAAGTGAAGACCTCTATATCCGCGCTATAGTAGATGGTAGCTTTGCAGTTGTAAATCCTCCTACCAGTCTCGATCAATTCACCAATCTGGAGATGTTTAAAGTATCTCCTAACCCGAGTGAAGGCATCATGCAAGTAGCTTTTGAACTGAAAAGCCCACAGCATGCTGCCATCAAAGTGATGGACATGCAAGGCCGCAAGGTCTTCATGGAATTCACGGGTGCACAAACCCAATACCGCAAGACACTCGATCTGAGCCATCTTGCACCGGGTATGTACACCGTGCAATTACTGACTGACCAGGGACAGCGCTCTGAGCGTATTGTCATCCGCTAGTCGGACATACATGCCTAATCTACAAGAGCCATCCTGCTATCAGGATGGCTCTTGTAATTTCTGGCTCTTATTCTATATTCTAAGCTACCTTATTCAGCGGCTTCCGGCTTCCGCTTATCAATTTCTTTTTGGTAAAACTTCAGCAGGTTTTCGATAATGGTGTGGTTGTCAAACTTGCTGCGGCTAAATTTCTTGGCGTGGCGCCCCAACACTTCCAGCATTCCCCGATTCTCAATCAGCACAGAAATGCAATCTGCAAAATCGCCGGGACTGTCTCCTATCAGTAAATGATTCCCATGCCGGACCTTCAGGCCCTCAACCGCCATCGTCGTTGCGACAATGGCTTTCCCCAATGCCATCCCTTCAATGACCTTGACACGCATCCCGCTGCCTGAAAAGATCGGCACCACCATGATTGCCTTAGAGCGCATGTAGGCATATGCATCTTCCACTTCTCCCAGCACGACCACATTGGGCATGGATAAGTGTTCGATATCTCCCGGCATCCCCCGGCCAGCGATATAAAACCGGATATTCGGATATCGGCTGTGTATGCGGGGCCATACTTTTTCCAGGAACCACCGCAGGCCGTAGATATTCGGATGCCAATCCAGTGCCCCGAGGTAAAACAAAGAAGGGACTTCCATCGCCACATCTTTGTCCTGAATCACGTCAAGATCCAGTCCCGCATTGGAGACATGCATAGGAATGGGCATGTCTGCCTCTTTATTCCATTCCTTCCAGATTTCTTTGTATTGACCCGCATCCCGATCCGTAATCGGCACAATCGCATCATAGGTTTCTTGCCGGATATGCCTGGATTCGTAGCGGCGAATCCTGGAAGCTGTGATATCAAAATAATACCTGAGCCAGGGTCGGTTTGCTTTAGTGATCCGTCTTTCCCAAATCTCGTGTTCTACATTGTGTGACCGGAGCGAAACCAGGGAGGTCGGAGAGACTTCCCGGATTGTTGATACATAGGGGGTCATATAGACCGTTTCCAATTGTACCAAATCAAATGGCTTCCCATCGCCCCGCAATACGCCCTCCAGTTCCTTGCGAAATCCATCCGAAGTAAAACGCAGCACATGGTAGGACTGCTTACTGAATATCAAATTTGCCAGTGCATCAATCGGCCGAATGGAAGTATCTACATCGACCGCATGAAAGTGCGCCATTCGCAACACCTCTTGCGGCAGATCCCGCAGGTAGGTATAGTGCTTGGGCGTGTTCATCGCCAAAACCGTCAACTCATGGCCTTCCCGCGCAAACGCCCGAATCATATTAAACATCGCTACGGTCCCGCCATCCTTCGGAGGATAGGGAAATTTACTGCACAACAACAGGATTTTCATCGGTTCTGCCATAGTTGCAAATAACACAACAAAATTCAAATCGCAATTTTCATTCCCCACAGATTTTCTCTATTTTAAGAAAACACAATACTTACTCAAAGGACTATGAAGCACTATCAAACCAACGACATTAAGAACATCGTACTGGTAGGAAGTTCGAAATCCGGAAAGACTACCCTAGCAGAATGTATGATGTTTGAAGGCGGAGTCATCTCCCGCATGGGCACAGTAGATGATGGCAACACCGTATCTGATTATCAGGAAATTGAACAGGAACGAAAAAATTCTATTTTCTCATCGGTTATGCATACCGAATGGAGGGGAACCAAGATAAATATCCTGGATACCCCCGGTTCAGATGACTTTATTGGAGAAGTAATCAGTTCATTGCGCGTATCTGATACGGCTCTGGTCACACTCCATGCACAGTATGGAGTAGAAGTAGGAACTGAAATTGTGTGGCGTTATCTCAAAAAATATAATAAGCCTTCTTTATTTGTCATCAATCATCTTGACAATTCCAAGGCAGACTTCAACCAGGCAATTGAACAGGCCCGTCAGCAGTTTGGGAACGGCGTCGTGGTCATGCAGTACCCTTATAATGAAGGAGAAGGATTTAATGCGATCATAGACCTGCTCAAGATGGTCATGTATAAATTTCCGGATGGAGGAGGCAAGCCTGAAAAACTACCGATCCCGGATGAAGAAAAAGCACGTGCCGAAGCCTTACACAACACCTTGGTAGAGGCAGCTGCGGAACATGATGACTCATTAATGGAACTCTACTTTGAGAAAGGTGAATTAGATGAAGATGAATTGCGGCAAGGCTTAAAAATCGGGATGCTCCAACGCGCGTTATTTCCTGTATTCTGTGTATCTGCTAAACGCAATATGGGCAGCGGCCGGATGATGGGTTTCATTGGAAATGTGGCTCCTTCTGCCGGTGAAGTCAATCACGAAACCGCAATAGATGGAAGTCAGATAAAGGTCAACGATGCTGAAACAACTCTATTTGTCTTTAAGGCTTCCAATGAAAAGCATGCCGGTTCGATGAGTTTTTTCAAAGTCTGCTCAGGGGAAGTACAAGCCGGAGCAGAATTTGTCAATACCACCTCCCGCTCAAAGGGAAAAATGAACCAGCTCTATATTGTGGATGGTAAAAACCGAACTGCCGTTAATAAACTCAGTGCAGGTGATATTGGGGCTACGGTAAAGTTTAAAGACACCCATTGCAATCATACCCTCCGCAGCAGTGATGATGGCGTACAGGTAGCCCCGATTGTTTTCCCTTCTCCCCGCATTCGGGTTGCCGTTGCAGCACTCAAACAAGGAGATGAAGAAAAGATGGGACAAAGTATTCATCGTCTCGCAGAAAATGACGCAACCCTGCACTTCGGATATTCAAAAGAATTAAAACAATCGATCCTCCAGGGGCAGGGCGAAATGCACCTGCAAATGGTCAAAAAACTGCTATCCAGTGTCTATGGAGTCGAGGTTGAATACCTTCAGCCCAGAATCTCATATCGGGAGACGATCCGAGGTTCTTCCGATGGCTATTATAAGCACAAAAAACAAAGTGGGGGTTCCGGTCAGTATGCCGAGGTTCACCTGCGTGTGGAAGCGTATTCTGAGGGAATGCCCGACCCTACGGATATCAAGCTTCGGGGCGTAGAAGAGCATGAGCTCCCCTGGGGTGGGAAACTGGTCTTTTGCAATTGTATAGTAGGCGGTGTAATCGATGGACGCTTTATGCCAGCCATTCTCAAAGGAGTAATGGAAGTCATGGAAAATGGTCCCGTTACCGGTTCCTATACGCGAGACATTCGGGTGTTGGTTTATGATGGAAAAATGCATGCCGTAGATTCCAATGAGATTTCGTTTAAGATCGCCGGCATTCAGGCTTTTAAGGAAGCCTTTATGAACGCAAGCCCTATGCTTCTGGAGCCGATCTATCACCTCGAAGTACTCGTTCCGGACGAATATACCGGAGATGTCATGACCGACTTGCAGGGACGCAGAGCCCTTGTAGAAGGCATCGACACTGAAGGTACTTATCAAAAAATTTCTGCCCGCGTCCCCCTTGCAGAAATGAATCGCTATACTAC
>CAYGTH010000009.1:0-4784 GCA_964352745.1 uncultured Bacteroidia bacterium | reverse complement strand
CTATACCACAACGCTGAGTTCTATTTCGCAGGGCAGGGCAACCTACTCACAGGAATTCCTGGAATATGCCCAGGTACCGGGAGATATTCAGGCAAAGTTGATGTCGGAAACAGAGGCAGAACTGGCCTAAATTCCCTATAGTACGCTTGAATTAAAAAGCCCCGTAACCCTCTTCGGTTACGGGGCTTCACTCACTATATAAAAAAGAGAAGCTATGAGACGATAAGCGCTATGGTACTAAAGTGGAGCCATGGATTGAAAAGGTTGGTTGGTATCTGAGAAGATATCGGGAGATTGGGAATTCGGGAAAGGTCAGGGCTCAGCACCAAGAATCCCCACCTTGCTATTGAGAATTTTGGTAATTTCGGCCCCATGAATAGATTGAGAGTCCGCGACTATTATATATTGAGTTTCCTGTTGCTGGGCCTGGTAAGTTGTCGTCCAACAGATTACCATACCTTACCAACATTCTCTTCTGGTCACCATGTGCAGGCAGTCATTGAGATCCCGGCAGGCAGCAATCACAAGATAGAATACAATAAAACCGCACACATATTTGAGGTCGAGGAACGAAATGGCCGCCCACGTGTCATTAATTTTCTGCCTTATCCCGGCAACTATGGATTTATCCCTTCTACCTATATGGACCCCGCCAAAGGAGGCGATGGTGATGCCCTGGATGTACTTGTTTTAGCAGAAGCGGTTCCGACCAAAAGCGTAATCGAAATCATTCCCATTGCCCTGCTCGCACTGATGGATGGAGGCGAAATAGATAATAAAATCATTGCGGTTCCGGCGGATCCGGAAAAACAGATTATCAAAGTAAGTACCCTGGCAGAACTCGACGCTCTATATCCGGCAGCACGAGAATTGATCAGTGAATGGTTTTTGAACTACAAAGGCCCCGGAAAAATGGTACTCACAGGCTGGGAAAACGAACAGACTGCAATGGCCGACATCCAGACATGGCTTCAGAAACACCCATAACCGAAAAGACCTTCCTCCGACTGGATCGGGAAGACCTGTGGATTCACATGGCTTTTGCAGGGCTAATGGGATTGGCGATTGCTTTATTTCGGGAACGTTTGTTTGCAGATTCTGCCTACTACCTCGCCCGGCTCATTCATCATTCCGGATTCTGGATCGAGCATGGCCGGGTCATTCTGGCTTTTTCACAATGGTTGCCGCTTCTCGCTCTGAAACTGCAGGTACCGCTCAAGGGCATCCTCATTGCCTACTCCATCGGGCACGTATTTTTCTTTTACCTGTTTTATGTGTGGCTTCGATATGGCGAAGGCAATCGAGAAGCAGGGTTTCTCTTATTATCCCTTCAAACCCTGGGCATTCTGCATGGTTTTTTTGCGCCGATGTTTGAACTGTACTACGGCACCGGCTTACTCATTGCGTTTTGGGTATTATGGCAACAAACAACAAGCCCCTCCCCTTTACGGATCGCCGGATTGGGAATACTGCTGATCCTTGTTCTCCTGAGTCATCCCATGTGCCTGCCGTTGTTGCTGTTTGTGCTGGTGTTTGACGCCCTTCAGCATCAGTCCAGAAATTGGAGTTTGTATGTGGGAATACTCTGCCTGGTGGTGCTGGTGGTATATTTCAAAACAGCGAATGCAAGTGCTTACGAACAAGCTAAATCCGCTGCCTTTATGCAAAAAATCACATCCGGGACTTTTACCTATGTATTTCGACCGGCTTACCTTCGCGACCTGGGGGCCTTTCTCCTGCATTATTATGCCGATGGGTTGATCCTGTTAAGCTTTGGCCTGATCGCCATGCTGGGCAGGCGGAAATACCTACTGGCGGGACTGACGCTTAGTGCCTGCCTGGGGATGCTCCTATTGGTAAACATCTCCTACCGGGGATTTGAACATACCCGGTATCAGGAACAGGTATATTTCCCACTCATGTTTGTAATTGCCCTACCGGTCATCGGATATGTATTCCGGACCTATTCGCAGTCCCGGCAAGTGTATCTCGGGATGGGTTTATGGATATTGGTTGTAGTACGAATGGGCTGTATCGCTCAAAGCAGCGAGGCATTTAGCCTGCGCATTGCCGAAATGCAGCACTTACTCACCCGCGCTGAAGCACAATCAACAGGCAGTAAATTTTATTTACCGGCAGGTGCCTGGAATCAGGAGGTAATGGAACCCAACTGGTCGCTTCCGATTGAGACCATGCTCCTCGCAGGCATAGATGATTCTCCCCGAACCCTGACCATCGCACTGGAAGAAGATCTGGATTTTCAGGAAAACCGAAAATCGCTTCGCCCCCATCTGTTTCTTTTTCGCCGCTGGGAAATCCTGGCAGATACAGCAGTTCATCCCCGCTATTTTCAATTGGAGACAGGAGACTATGAAATCCTGAAAGTCAAATAGCGATAGAATTGAATGCGTGGCATACCAAAACTTCTTCCTTTGCGGCTCTGTGGCTTTGCGTGACAATATCAGGAGCAACCCGCATTGGGAATTCCGGGCAAATATTCCGTACCTTGCCCTCCTGAAGATTGATACGCGCATGTTTGCTGATATTCCCTCCCTTAGTGCCCGCAAGGAGCAAATTTTACAAGAAGCTACTGTTTTATTCAGCCAAAAAGGATATGTAGCGGCTTCTATGCGCGACCTTGCTGATCTCCTCAATATCAAACCTGCCAGCCTGTACAGTCATTACGAATCCAAGGATGAGATTTTGTGGGAAATCGCCCGGCGATGTGCCCGTGATTTTCATCTGGCGATACAACCGATCGTAGCCCAGGACCTTACTCCCTATGCCAAACTCCGAGCGATGCTGGAAGCACACGTAGCAGCCATCATTCGGAATATGGATGCAGCAGCCATTTTCTTCACGCAGTGGAAGCGACTGAAAGAGCCCCATCATGCCGCCTATGCCCAATCCATCCGGGAGTATGAAGAAGCTTTTGCCAAGGTGCTGGAAGCGGGCATGGAAAGTGGCGATTTCCGGACGGGAAAGGCAAAATTCATTACTTCCGTGTTGCTCTCAGGCGTAAACTGGATTCATCAGTGGTACCGACCCAATGGAAATATGAGCTCAGAAGAGGTTACTCAGCAACTGACTCAGTTACTTCTGGATGGGCTCCGGGATCATTGAGAGGCTAGACATTCCCTCTTCTGTCTTTCTTCTTCTGTCTTTCTTCTTCTGTCTTTCTTCTATTCCTCCCCTTCCCAAATCACCTTGCGTTGATCTTCATGCCAGTTGGCATAATTAGGCATATACAAGGCATCGATAGCGCCGCGTCGAATTTTCAACGTGGGAGTAAGGAGTTCATTTTCGGGTATCCAGAGCGTTTGGGTAACCACGAGAGTCGAGATTCGCTCGTGTCCGTGCAGGTGTGCATTCGCAGCGGCAAGGGCCTCCTGGAGTGCAATTGAAAGCGTATCGCGAGATTCTTTCTGAGCCATTTCCGAGAGGTTGATCAAGGCAATGGGTTGTGAGATCCCCAGACCGGCCACACATATTTGTTCGATATGGTCATTCGCGCTGAATTTCTCCTCCAACACAGTCGGTACAATGAATTTTCCTTTGCTCGTCTTAAAGGCATCTTTTACCCGGCCAATAATTTTGATATAGCTCTCCTGATCCATTTCGCCTTTGTCCCCGGTATGCAGCCATCCGTCTCGTAAAACCGCTGCGGATAATTCAGGTTCTTTATAATATCCAGTCATCGTCCACGGCACTTTCATTAGAATTTCTCCGGTATCCGGGTCAATCCGGCCTTCACAACTGGCCATGGGTTTTCCGACCGTATTGGGTTTATGGGCATGTTCCGGCATGAGGGAAAATCCGCCCATATTCTCTGTCATACCATAAACTTCCCTCAGATTGATCCCCAGCTTTCGGTACCACTGTTTGAGGGGTTCCGGCGTAATCGAAGCGCCTGTCATGACCATTACCGCACGCGAGAGGCCGAGGCTATGTTTTATTTTTTTGCGAATGATCCCCGATATTATCGGAATCTTCAACAGGAGATTCAATCGCCTGGGGGGTAATTTTGCAGAAACTCCGAGATAGAATTTTGTCCAGATCCGAGGTACGGCAAACAAGAGAGTCGGCTGGGTATCCTGTAAATTTTGGGCAAAGGTATCGATGGATTCGGCAAAAGAAACCGCACCTCCCGCCAGAATTGCACACAGCTCAACGGCCGTTCTTTCGGCAATGTGATTCAGGGGTAAAAAGGAGAAAAAAGTGGGATTCGGAACTGAGAATGTCTTGAGGTTGTTGTGTAACTCTTCACTGCGGATGAGGAGCGCCGCATTTCGATACGTATGCACGACGCCTTTGGGGGTACCTGTCGTACCGGAAGTAAAAAGGATGGTCCACGTACTATCCAGGTCGGGTTCAGGTTCTCCTGCGAGGGGCTCATGTGCTTCGACCAACACCTCCCAATCCATCCCGCGGCTTACAGTCGCATTCCCCGGATAATGGGGAAAGCGAATGATCGGCATATCATCAGGAATACCCGCATCCAGGCCTTCCCAGGCGTCCAACTTCCCTGCAAATACCAGCTTGGTATCACTTTTTTCGATGACCTCGGCAACCTGATCACTTGATAGATTCGGATAAAAAGGGGTAGAGACAAATCCGCCGATCATGATAGCGAGGTCGGCTAGTATCCAATGGTAACAGTTTTTAGAAATAATGGAAATGTGATCGCCTTCATTCATACCCATATCCCGCAATGCGGTAGCCATACTCCGGGCAATTTCCCCAGCTTCCTGGTAGGTAAGGGTAGTCCAGGTATCTCCAAAGGG
>CAYGTH010000008.1:37318-42487 GCA_964352745.1 uncultured Bacteroidia bacterium | reverse complement strand
TCCCGATAGGTACCCGAAATTTTATCTGTGAGATTAAACTCCACCCCACAAAAGGTGCACAAGTCATCATCGAAATGGTGACCTTTATTTTCAGGGAGAAAGTCGAAGTTCAACGAAAAGGAATTCCCCGGAAAGAGGATGATGGCTGGCTGGGGAAAGAGTAACCTCCTCCCGATTATTTTTCCATACGAGTGAAAACCGATACTGCCATCAGTGCTGGGGTAGTTTGTAATGGAGAATAGACTTCTTCCAATCCGTTTCGCAACACATCCTGATACTGCTTACTTACTTGTTTCCAGGTATATCGTTCCCGGGCAATTTTATCCATCTCCAGTCCTACTCCTTGAAATTTATCTGAACAAGCCGATTCCAGTAACGAAATGAGTTGCACATGATTACGGAAATAATTTGCCTCATTTTGAGTAGTCTCGCGATTAAACGTACCATCGTACGCTAATACGGGAAGCCCCAGGCTCATCGCTTCCACTAAGGAGGGATTCGTTCCTCCTTCACAATGACCATGTATATAGAGGTAAGCATTGCTCCTCAGCATATTCAACGCTTTCGGATCATAAATCGGATCAATCATAAAGATATGAGGGTAGGCCTGAAACCGCTTACGAAGCGCTCTGCCATATCGCTTCGCATTCCAATTCCCAATGATTACCAATGGAAATCTGGGGTATCGGGCAAATGTTTCCAGCATCAGCGAAATGTTATTTTCGGGTTCAATCCGACATACATTAATCGCGTATCGCTTCCCCAAAAAAGGATAGGTTTCGACCTGAAGATCATTAAAACTTTCCTTGCTGACATGGTCCCCTCCACATGCTACCACAGCGGGTTTCCGTTGATAGGTTTTTTCGATATATTCCTGCAGTTTTTGATTGCCGCAAATCACTTCATCCGCAAAGCGAACTGCGATTCGCTCAGCCCATTTCAGCAACCAACGCGTAACCATTGTCCGACTTCGGTTATGGACCATTCCATCGAGGTTGACGACGACCTTCCGATCTGAAAACCACTTGACAACAGGCAACAGAAAAGCACCTTTTACCCCAAGTACCAATAGTAAATCATTTCTCCGAATGCCGTGTAAAATCGATAGCATCACATACAATATCCCCAGGATTCCAGTGGCCTTAATGGGTACATAAATAAGGTGGGCTCCCTTCCATATCGATTTCCGCTCACTCGTTTTATATCGATTTTTACTACAATAAACGGTTAGGTCAAACTGCTCACTCAAATGTATCACCAATTGATGCGCCAAGGTCTCGCGTCCCCCATATCTTCCGGGAACACCCGCACTTCCTACAATCCCGAGTCGCAATTTGCTTTTCATCTCAAAAAATTATTTGAATCAAAACTATTATTTGAAAATGAAATTTCCATACCAGATACGCTGTCTGTTCATACATGCTTTTTTTATCAAAACAAGAGATTCTATCAAAAAGGTGATAAACCAACTACCTGCCTATACACATTTGATATAGTTCGAATAGCCAGGACAAAAACCTGCATTAGACACTATTTGGCCTGCTTATCAATGTATTAGCATCGTTTACCAAGCACCATTTGCGAGCGTACAGAATCAAACCACTTGGATAAAATGACAAAACTCCCTCGATACATCGAGAGAGTTTTGTCACAATTTCTTACTTATATAAACTAAACAAGCAGCGAATTCGTGCGAAATGGAAAGCTAGCCAACTACCGGATTGAGTTAGGTATCTCTTCTATTTCAGGCGTTGAAATATCGAAATACATGGCTTCCGGAATCTGGATTCCGAAAAGGGCGTATCCGTGATATGTCAGCCTCTGCTTCTTGATTTTCTTTTTCCAGAAGATACATCAGGAATTCTAAAATCTCTTCCTGCTTGTCTCTGGGGAATTTATCGAATAATATGGCTATTTTTTCTGAAGGTTTCATCGGTCGGTAATGTTTGGGTTGTTCGGAATCCCTATTGATACAAAAACCAAACCAGAGCGAACCTTCCACACATAATTTTTTCCATTTGACACGTTTTTTTTACCCAATCAACGCATAAGCGTTACATTTCCGGTATAGGATTTTTCGCCAATCTTGACATGGTAAAAATATACGCCCTCTTTGACCACATCTCCCGTGGTTGATGTTCCATCCCATCCCCGGTTTGCATTTCCTTCCTCCTCAAACATTGCGACTCCCCAGCGATCAAATATTTCCATCCGAAATCGTTCCTTACCGTTATATTCAACCAGAAATTGATCATTAATTCCATCCGAATTTGGCGTAAAGACATTCGGGATCAGCAAATTGGGCGTAAAGACCGTGTAGGGCCCATACGTAATCAAATCACTACATCCTCCTTCGTCCGTAATGGTCAGGGTAACGAGGTACTCTCCAGGTTCCTGATAGAGATGTACAGGATTCATTTCAGTCGAAACATTCCCATCTCCAAAATCCCAAAAGTAACTCACCGCATTTATGGACAAGTCAAAAAAGTCAAATCGTGCTTCTGGCAACACTGCTGTACTTCCGACATCTGGCTGTGAATTAAAATCTGCGATCCCTTTAGCCGAAACGGTAATGACTGTTTCATTCGAGACAGCTGCACAGCCCCCTGCCCCAACGGCTGTAAAGAAAACCGGATAAAAACCCGGAGTCTCATACAGATGGAAAGGGTTGGCTTCATTGCTAATAGGCGAGCCATCTCCAAAATCCCAAATGTAGGCGATGGCATCCGGACTATTGTGGCTGAAACTGACTTCCAGGTCTTCACAACCACTGGTCAGAGAAGCAAAGAAGGCTGCATCCGGGCCAGGGTTGACTTCAATCCGGACTTCTTCTTCGACTTTACAGGGCCCTTCGGAAATTACTACCGAATAAGTCGTTGAAACATCCGGACTGGCCATGGGTGAATTACTGGAAGGGTCACTCAAACCAGCAGCAGGCGACCACAGATAGGTTTCGCTGCCCTGTCCACCAATCGCAAGGAGCTGTACAGAATCTCCTTCACATATCCGGTTAGTGTCTGCCACTACGGTCGCAGTCACTGCATCGAACACATCTACTTTCAAGTCGTCACTCGTGCTACAAGCTCCGTGTGAGGCCGAAAGGGTATATATGATAGTCTGGCCTGGAAATACCAGCGGATCTGGCACAAACAGACCCGAAATATCCGTATTGGGGGTCCACTCATAAAATACGGGACCGGTACCCACATTGCCGACTGGAAAAACATGACTCCCATTTAACCGGATAGAATCTCCCCGGCAGATCGTCTCATCCGGTCCTGCATCTACAAACGGAGTGGGTAATACATCAACTTTAATGCTATACGGATCACTCACACATCCAAAGCTGGAGGTTGCGATCACCGTGTAGGTAGTTGTATCATCAGGACTCGCCATTGGAGACTTGGCGGTGGGATCATCAAGGCCTATAGCAGGCACCCATTGATAGGTATAAGTGGCTGTAAGATCTCCTCCGGCAAGCCCCGTAAGTTGTACGCTGTCATCCGCGCAGATTTCATAGCCCGTACCGGGATCCCCCGTAGGGACCGTGTGTACAATCACCGTTACGGAATCCGCCACACTTGGACACTCATTGGAGTAAGAAATCAGGAAGTAAGTCGTTGTCTGGGGCGGGCTTGCCAGCGGTGCCTGTAAAGAAGAATCACTCAAGCCGGTAGAGGGGGTCCATTCATACCGATAATCAGGACCTGCATCACTGGCAAAGCCTAGCAATTGTGCAGTATCTCCAAAACAGATATCCAAATCAGGTCCTGCTTCTACTATGGGGCGCTCCTGAACGGTTACCGTAATCGTACTGAGTGTATCCAGCGTAGTGGTAGCACTTGAGCAGCCATTGGCATCCGATACAATCAAGGTATAGATAGTCGTGGTATCCGGTTTCGCAAAAGGATCTATGATAGTCGGATTACTCAATCCAGCTGCCGGAATCCATTGATATACATAAGGACCGGGGGCTTCTGAAGCATTCACAATATTTCCTTGCAAATGAACTCCTCCCCCTTCTTCACATACGAACTCATCCGGCCCGGCATCTACAATGGGGCGAGGATTTACCACCACTTCGATCGAATCAATTTCGCTCGTGCATCCAAAGTTATCCGTAATCTGTACATAATAGGTCGTAGTCTGTGCCGGCAATACCGTAGGGTTGTTTATATAAGGACTGCTGAATCCACAATTAGGCGGATCGGTACATCCCCACTGATAGAAGTAAGGCCCATTTCCGCCAAAGGGCAAGACACTCAACTGTACTCCGCCCGTTCCTTCACAAAAGGTCGTATCGGGTCCGGCAAGTGAGACAAAACTGGTATTCACCTTGACATACACCGTATCAGTAGCCTGATCAAAAGGTGGACAGGTCGCTTTATCTATTCCCGTAAGCACAATCCGGTATAAGCTACCTCCATTGGAGCAATCAGAAATGAAACAGACAGTTCCTATGATCGAATCATTAACCTGATTAATATTGGCAGATCCGAGACCGATGTTCGTACCGTCCAGGGTTTGAAATTCATAAGTATAATCGATGCCATTGTTGGTGGTCAGATCTGCCACAAAGAAATCATAGCAAAAACCGTCTCCCACATCGACATAAATGGTATCTCCGGCATGATTGGTTCCGGTTAAATCATGTCCGACTATAGGTGGCAAGCTAATGGGGTCATTTATTCTGATATAAACCGTATCAAAGGCCTGCAAAATATTATCACACTCTCCGTTGTCTTCAGCTGCAATGATTAATTCGACTAATTCTCCTTCAAAATCACACCCAGGTGTCCAGCATACCTGGCCCGAAACAGGGTTCGTACCCGTAAAGGTAAAAGTCGGAGACCCTGGCATGCCGTTAAAGATGGGACTCACGGTGGTTATGGTGAGAATATCCGATGCATTGATATCATCAAAGAACACATCATAGCAGAAGGCATCTTCCGCATCTACAAAAATGGTATCGCCGATCGTAGTCAAGGCACCGAGATTATGGGAAGAGACCGGCGGATCATTCGGGGGCGTATTAATTGTCACATACACCGTATCAAGGTCGCTAGCCTGACTCGAACACAACCCGCTATCATCTGCTCCCAGGATTAACGGAATCGTTTGGCCGGTCAGATCACAGCCGGGTGTCCAGCAAACTTGTCCGGTGAGGGG
>CAYGTH010000008.1:31396-37218 GCA_964352745.1 uncultured Bacteroidia bacterium | reverse complement strand
TAACGGAATTACCTGATTTTCATATTGACAGCCAGGCGTCCAGCATACCTGCCCCGCGAGCGGATTGGTTCCCGTTACCGTAAACGTCGGCGGATTAGGACCATTAAATACAGGGCTATTCGTAAAAGCCGTCAGAATATCGGTCGCATCGGCATCGTTTGCCACGAAATTATAGCAAAACCCCTCCTGTGCATCTACAATGATTGTATCGTTACTGTGTGTTGTTGTGCTTAAATCGGTCAGTATGGCCGGAGGCGCATTAGGCGGCACCAGGATTTTTACATATACGGTATTGAGTGCTTGAATGGAAGCATTACAAGGCGCAATATCTGTCGCACCAATTGTAAGGGGAATCACCTGATTTTCCAATGCACATCCCGGTGCCCAGCAAATCTGGCCCTGAACCGGGTTCGTTCCCGTAATCGTAAAAGAAGGCGGATTGGGACCATTAAAAACCGGGCTCACCGTAAAGGCATTCAGCACATCAGTTACATTCACATCAGTTACCGTGAAGTCATAACAGAAATTATTTGTGGCATTCACAAATATGGTATCACCATTGGTTGTGAGGCCGCTCAAATCCGGCGTAATGACCGGACCGACATTGGGCGGGGCAGCGATACTGATCCACACCGTATCAAATACATTGGAAATATTTTGACAGCCATCGGTGTCATTTGCCCCTACAATCAACTCAATGACCTCGCCATCATACGCACAAGCAGGCGTCCAGCAAACTTGCCCGGTTACGGGATTGGTTCCCGTCCAGTTAAAAGTTGCTGCTGGTGGGAAAAAGTTACCGTTCCCAAAAGCTGCACTTACCGTATAGGCTTCGAGCAGGTCAGTAGGGATGGGATCATTCACCGTAATATCATAGCAAAAGGGCTCAAGCGGGTTCACAAAAATAGTATCATTACTATTGTTAGTACCGGTCAGATCATGCGTAATCGCAGGCGGCGCTCCGGGAGGCAGACAGTTGAGTACGTGAATCTGAAAATCTCTTCTGTTCTCGCTTAGTAATACACCATTTCTATATTCAAAAACGGAAATAGAAAACACGTAGATTCCTGCGGCTGTAGGAGTTACCGTAATAAATCCGGTTTGGGGGTCAATAATAAAATTACCGGAGCCAAAAGGGTCACTAAAACCATACCCTGGTGCAAACACCACGTTCTGATAAGGCGGCGGCCCCATCTGATTGCCAATAGGATCTACCGCTGGCTGCGGCCCCCCAAAATTAGGGTTTCCTGCACCTGCGCCACTCACGTTCAGGCCGGTATAGGGATTCGTAAGTGCATATACCAAGGAATCGCCATCCGGATCTGTTGCAGAATGATCAAAGGCGAATTGTTGATTGGCACATAAAAATACGGGAGGGATCTGATCAAATTCCGGCATGGAATTACACGTCGCTACGGTCGGACCCGGCACATGGGCTAAGAAGGTAATTCCTTCCTGCAAAGGGGTTTGGAGATTGGTAATCGCTGCGTTTCTACAACATCGGGCCCAACCTATATTATAGCCCCCGAGTTGGGGCGGTAGGGTAACTGTCGTTTTATACACCCCTCTTTCGACACATATATTCGGAGTCGTAGCGATACAGTTAGACCAGTCATTGGGCTGGATTTGTGGTGTCTGAGGAGGTTTACTGACTGATATCGTTTGAAAAATACTGCCCGTATTCGCATAAAAAATAAACAGGAACAAGGGATCATCAAAGAGCGCCTGTCCAGCAAAACAATCTCGATACAAGACAAGGGTTACATCATAGGTGTTGGTCAGAGAATCCACACACTCATAAAACAATTCTGCACCAACGATGTGAGTCGCCTGTACCCGGGATGCCGAAAACACGCAAAGGAAGGCTATCAATAGGGTTGTAATCCGGTTCATACGCTACGGATCTATCCGTTTCAATTTTACAAAAATGATTAGGTAAAGGCTGGAATCATATGCAGATGTGTTGTTTGGATTAAGTTTATGCACTTACAAGACGGAAAAAACTTTCAAAAAGCTGCCCCTTCAGGCGATGACTTCTGACAAGGTAAAAATTTTCTAGCGTTTTCTATGAACAAAAATACCTCCTGATAACTTACTTCGGTAGCGTATTGTTGTGAGATAAAATTGTATTTTTGCCGCATTATGAGTGATTCGCTCAAAACGATACAAGTCCCAATAGCTGAGGAGCTTGCCTACTTTGACAAGTACTTCCGCTCAGCTATGCGTAGCGATGTTGCCTTACTGGATCGCATCACCCGATACCTGATCAAGCGGAAAGGCAAGCAGTTACGACCTATGCTCGTGCTTTTCAGCGCGCATATCTGCGGAGGGATTACCCCTTCTACCTATAGAGGTGCGGCCCTGGTTGAGTTATTACATACGGCGACCCTCATCCATGATGACGTGGTAGATGATTCGGATGAAAGGCGAAGTTTTTTTTCCATCAATGCCCTTTGGAAAAACAAAATCGCAGTGCTAGTCGGAGATTTCCTCCTTTCAAGAGGATTGCTTATGGCCCTTGAGCATGATGACTTCAACTCTTTGCGAATCGTTTCCAAAGCTGTCAAACTGATGAGCGAAGGAGAATTACTCCAAATGGAAAAGGCACGCAGGCTCAATATCGACGAGGCTGTATATCTCGATATTATTCGCCAAAAAACAGCATCCCTATTTGCCTCTTGTTGTGAAACGGGTGCAGCGAGTGCTACAGAAGATTCTGAAAAGATCGAACGTATGCGACTTTTTGGAGAAAAGGTTGGGATCGCATTTCAAATCAAAGACGATTTATTTGATTATGGCTCCGATGATGTGGGGAAACCCAGGGCCATTGATATCAAAGAAAAAAAACTCACCCTTCCCCTCATTCACGTCTTGAATAAATCCAGTTGGAGCGAAAGGAGAAAGCTGATTAATATCGTCAAAAATCACAATACCAACAGAGAAAAAGTACAGTACCTGATCGACCATGTTTATGCCAGCGGGGGAATTGATTATTCCACCCATATCATGAATGAATACATAGAAGAAGCTGAACAAATATTAGGACAATTTGAAGATAGCCCTGCAAAAACTTCCCTTCTTGAACTCATGCGGTATGCTGTTTTACGTAAGAAATAAGCCCCTTTTTGACTCTCACCCCCAAGAGCAGGCAGCCCAAAACAGAAATTACAGGCTAAAAAGCCATAAAAACGCACCCCCAACGTTCTTAACTCATTGGGATATACAATCAGAATCCTATTTTTTCTTTAAAAATCAGTACAACTGGTTAATTTCAAGGCATAAAAGTTGCATATCTCAGGTTATTACCGTTTTTTTGAAAAAATTAATTTTGAATCAAATGAAAGCAAGAACATTTTCGTGGATGACAGCATTCGTATTTGCCCTGTTTTTGGGTTTCGGATGCTCCGATGCAAAAGAAGCAACAACTGAAGCAGCTGAAGACGTTACAGAAGTTGTTGAAGAAGTTGTTGAAGAAATCAAAGCTGACTCTACTGTTTTGGATGACATGATGGAAGAAGTCGAAGCTGAGATCAAAGAAGTAAAAGGCGAAGAAAACTAAGCCTTTTATCCACCCGAAATCAGAGTTACCTGACTCTGAATGAAGAAATTCAAAGTCCGCCGGTGGCGGACTTTTTTTATGCAAAAATACTGAGCTAACCAGAAAGACTTATCCACTCTGGCGTTAGCATCTCGCTATCCTGACAATAAAATAACCAATATCCGGCAGGCTATACCGACACTCAACAATCTCCAAATAGTGTAATGTTAGAAAATCGTTCTATTAGATGTGTTTTTTCAAGCTAAATCCACGCATTTAACGTTTAAATTCAGACATGCTTCGTATTTTTACTGTCGGCATGGGTTAGGTTTTGCATCAAATGTTATTTTTCGATATTTTCTTCTCGAACAACATAGCAAGGACCCACTAACCGCTCCTTATATTTTAAGGCCTGTTTCTATGCTTATGTATCGACTTTCGATTTTGCTGTTGTACCTGTTTTGTGTTTTGCCCTGCTCCCTACTAAAGGCGCAATCAGATAATGACGCAGAAACAATAGGCCGCTGGTATCTCGAACAACGGTTTATGATAGCGGATAATGACCTTGATGGGACTCTGGATCCATCTGAAATCAAGGCCATACAAGGAGAGTTTGCCTATTACTTAAACGGAAATCACTACGACAGATGCGACCTGGACCATGATGGAATGCTTAGTAAGGACGAAATCAACCATCATGCTAAGGAAGAGTGGGGATTTAGAAGTCGTTCCGAATCACAGGAAATTGAAAAACTCAAAACAGAAAACCCAGGCTTAGCCAAGCCCGATGTTCACCTTTTGATGGATTCCCCGGATTTAGTTAAAAAACTATTGAGCAACTATACCTGGACCAGCCAGCATGCGGATGTTGTTGCAAGTCTGATGGGAAATCGTTCCTGGATCAGCAAATACCCCGAATTAATAAAACTATTCCACCATAACTTTCGCTGGCTGACGGACCACCCCAATCATGCAACACGTTTTTATAAAATGAAGGACTGGGGAAGCCGTGTTCCCGAATTAAGGGAATGGCGAAGAAACCACCAATCTTTTTTAAGTGCCCATCCGGGATGGGCAGATGGAAATATCCCTACTCAACTCCCTGCAGTAGTTGCCAATATCGAACTCGATATCACAGATAATAATTCCATAGGGAAACCAGGCGCGCTTGTCAGCATTCCTGATGCCCCCTCCTCCCCTTTACCTGATCCCTCCAATCAATTTGTATTGGAAGATTCTATCCGAATTCTGCGGGCACAGTTAGGCCAGGCCAGGCTCAATGCCCAACGTAAAGAAGAACAATTACAGCAACTCAATAGCCGACTGGAGTTGGCAGAGAGCAAACAGCATACTGATATCTCTCAAATGCGTTCAGAGCGACAAACTTTGATTTCGACCGCAGAAAAGCAGCGAAAAGAAATTCAGGATTTGAATTCCAAGCTACAAGAAGCAGAAGAAAGACTCAATTATTACATTGACCTGTCGGGCAGTAGTTCGGATGTCCTCAGGGAAGAGAATGTGCAACTCAAAACCCAGAAAAACCAGCTTCAAGAGGCATTGGATCAGATGAAAGGCCAAAAAGAAATGCTGGCAAACCGGATCAAAAGCCTGGAAGAGCAGACAGCGATTACGCCAACACCGGCAATCGAAAATCCCACCACTCAGCCGGCAGGCATCTCACAAGGAGTTAAGGATTCGCTGATCCGTGCGAATAATCGACTAGAACAAGACATCGCTGAATTAGGAACAGAACTCCTACGACTCGCAGATGAAAAAAGCGAAGCTGAACGTGAACGGGATACATACATTAAGCGACAGGAACTCACCAATAGCTCCCTGGCCGACAAGCAATCCATTCTCCATCAGCGCGATTCATTACTAACTCTCACCACAGATCAAAGTACCGAAATTCGGAGTCTGAATATACATCTTCAATCCGCACAAGGCTCCATTGAGGATCAGCTTCGGGCCCTTCAGATGAAGATTGATTCTGTAGTAGGTATGAATAATATGCTCAGTGTCAGTCAGGCTGAAATGAAACAGGATCTTCGCAGGCTTGTACGGGAAAATGCATTACTCGCAAGTGAGGCTGCACAGGCTAAGCAAACGCCTCAACCTTTAATGACCCAAAGAAGTGACCGGGATTCCCTTTTATTTGAGACCACACGACGCCAGCGGGAAGTAGCTATGCTCAAGGAAGAGCTTCAAAAGCTGCAAGAACAACTCAATCAGGAAGCTATGCCCATGGCTGCAGCAACCCCACCTCCGGCAGAAAGTGGCTCAT
>CAYGTH010000008.1:0-31386 GCA_964352745.1 uncultured Bacteroidia bacterium | reverse complement strand
CTCGCGAACTAGCGGAAAAAACAGAACAGTTGGAAAACATGACCGATAAGTTTATCGACATGGCAGATGAAATGCAGGCTGTCAGGCGTGAACGTAAAAAACTGGAAGTCATGAAAGACTCCCTTTTGCTAATTGCACAGGGAATGCCAAAGCCTACTTCGGCCCCAACTCCAACCACGCAATCAGCCGCATCGACAAATAAAACCATTGCATCTCAGCGAGTCGAAATCGCTGACCTTAAAAGGCAGCTACGTAAACAAGAGTCTTTTGCGGATCGAAACAGAGTAGTTTTTGATTCTCTCATCGCCCTAACCTCTGTTATTCCAGAATTACAGGCAGGCATGATGACCGTAATTCAATCCAAGGATCAAGCAGAACTCAGTCAATCCGAAGTTGATCTCAAACGAGCAGAACAAAAAATTAAAGAGTTGGAATTTGAACGGCAAAAGCTTCAAGAACAGTTGAAATTGACCCTCAACAACTCTACAAGTGAAACGAATGATTTTGAATCCCGCGTTGAAGTCGCTCAGGCCACTATCCGGGAGTTGAATACAGAAGTCAAGAAACTACAGGCTAAAGCGGCAAATACACAGGCGACTTCACAAGCAAATACCAAACAGGAAGCGCTAAGGCTAGAACAGGAAATACTCAAGCTTCAGCAACAGATTGAAGCCCAAAACAAACAATTGACGGCAAGTAATCAGTTTGCAGAAGAACGAAAAACAACGATTCAAGACCTGGAACAACAAGTATTAGCACATAAGTCTGAGATCGCCCGACTGACCTCCATCAACAGAACGCTGAATGGAAAACTCTCAACGGATATGATCCCACAGGAGGCACTTCAGGACAGTATGCGGTATTACAAAACAAAACTTACCCAAATCAACCGCCAGGTAGCCTTGCAACAAAAACTGAGGAGTAATGACCGGGCTGAGGCAAGACGCCAGATAGAAACCCTCGAGCACCAGATCACACAGCTCGAAATGAAGCAGAGTAGCCAAACCCGAATTGATGGGATCAATAAAAATAGAATTGATAAGATCGAGCAACAAGAAGCCGAGATCAAGGCGAGCCTAACCAGTATTGATGAGCGGGAAAACCTACTCCGTCAACAGGAATCGTATATCATGGGGCGTCTCGCAGAGTTGGATACCAAGGAAAAACGATACCAACACCTGCTTCAACTAGAAAAAGAATTACGACTGCTCGAACAACAACTTAAGCAGCACCCTGATTACGAAAAAAGCCGAAATCAGGTACCCCTAAAAAGCGACCGGTAGAAGGGGAATATTCCGCGGTTACCCGGAGACAGACGCGAGGAAACCATCAGTTGGCAAAGCCGAGTCCACAGGAGGCTTCAACCAGAGGTATAGATAAGCTAATCCTCCTACAATGACCATCATGAGCACTTGGGAAGTGTGTAAAATCGTGGCGAATGCCATTCCCAGTTCCCGGGTTGCCCCCTGCTCTGGTAAGAGTTGAAATCCTAAAAAAGTAATCACTACTGCTGCATGATAAGCACCAATCCCTCCTGGTGAGGGTAAAGCAAATCCGATTCCCCCTACTACAGTAATAATCAGCGCAAAATAAGGTAGATTGATTTCCAATCCGCTTACGGATGTCATGCTAAAAAAACCGACATAGGTCATCAAAATATAGCACACCCAGATAGCCAGGGTATAAAAGACAAATAGTCCGGGCCGCTTCATGTATCGGATACTCAGGGCCCCCTGAATCAAGGCATTGACAAACTTAAGGCCTTGATCATAGGCTTTCCGAAAGAAAGAAATTTTAAGGATGGGCTTCCTAAAAAGAAAAACCAGAGCAGCTACTATCAGCATCGAAACTGCCACCCCATATATCCAGCCTGGAATACTCTCTCCCCCTGCCTCTCTGCCGGAAGAAAAAGTAACCAAGCCTTGATATATCGTATCGTACTCAAAGAAAAATACCACCGCAGCCAGCAATCCCAACACAATCACATCAAACACCCGCTCTACGACTACCGTGCCCAAACTTGTTGAAACAGGTACTTTATTACTGGTAAATAACACAGAACAGCGAGCAACCTCGCCTGCACGTGGCAACGCAAGGTTTACCAAATAGGCAACCATAACAGCTGCAAAAGTATTTAGGGTAGAAGGTCCATAGCCACTGGCAATCAATTGCATGCGCCAGCGGGCAGCGCGAAAAAAGTGGCTCACCAACCCAATTCCGATGGCCAATAACAACCAGTATAGATTAGCGTCGCGAACTTCCGCTATTAATTTATCCAACTCAATTCCCTGAAAGGCAAGGTATAAGAGGCCTCCTCCTATTCCCATTCCTAACAAGTATTTTGCAATATTAATCAGCGACTTTTTCAAATCTACAGCTTCGTTATTTGGTAAGAATGGCCAAAGATAGGAAAATTCTATTCCGGAAATCTGGGCCAGACACACAGGTATTGTCCGTGTCAGATAAGAATACGATTGTCGATTAGTCTCGTTTTTCCTAAAAATGCAGCGATGAAAGCAACAGGAGTTTCCGCATCGGTCAACTGATCAATTGACATCAAGGTATCTCCATCCAATACCTCAAAATAATCTAATTCCACCAGTGGAAAACCGGCTATCTGCTCCCGGACCCATGCGTGAATCTGAACAACATCCTTCCATTTCTCTTTTTGTGCGTAAATATGGGACAAAGTCTGATTGAGGAATAATGCTTGTTTACGGTGTTCAGGGCTGAGGTATCGGTTACGAGAACTCATTGCAAGCCCATCTGCCTCCCGAACAATCTCGCAGGGGACTACCTTCACAGGAAAATGAAGCTCACGGACCATCTGTCGAATGATCAGGCACTGCTGATAATCCTTTAACCCAAAATAGGCATGACTGGGCTGAACGAGGTGAAACAAAATAGAAACCACCTGGACCACACCGTTCATATGGCCAGGGCGACTGGCTCCGCAAAGCCGCTTATCCAGGTCACGAATTCCAAACATAATCTGCCCCGGAGGCTTGGGGTATACCTCATCATTATCAGGCGCAAAGACCATATCAACCCCCAGGGAACGCAGCAACTCAGTATCCCCCTCCATATCTCGTGGATATCGATCCAGGTCTTCGTTGGGGCCAAACTGTGTCGGGTTTACAAAGATGCTGGCAATCGTATAGTCATTCTCTGCGACAGACTGCCTGACGAGACTCGCGTGGCCCTCATGCAGGGCTCCCATTGTAGGCACCAGGCCTACACGCGCATGCATGGGTAAATCAAGTCTGGCCTGCCGAAAGTCAGGGATATTTGTATAGATTTTCAATTATTTGGAATAGGTAGGTTGGAGGGCATGTGGAAAAAGCGGGCGAATATAAGGAATTGTAAATTGTGAATACAAATAAAATTGCGTATTTTTGTGATGGTTTTATGGCCCAATTCTTACAATAGGTGGGCATTCATCCCAAAACTTATGAATATGGATAACAAACTGAGAATTCTTTATGTAACGTCTGAAATTGATCCATTTCTAAAACTGAGTTCTGCTGCTGATTTAATTCGACTACTCCCTCAAAAACTTCAGGAAAAAGGCCACGAGATTCGCATCTTTATGCCCAAATTTGGAGTCATCAATGAACGCAGAAATCGCCTACACGAGGTTGTAAGACTGTCAGGGATCAATATTAGAGTTGCTGGAGAAGAGAAACCCCTCACCATAAAAGTAGCATCCATACCCAACGCCAAACTACAGGTTTATTTTCTAGATAACGAAGACTATTTCAAGCGTAAGTCTGTTCTAACCGATCCGAGTAGTGATACTTTTCACATGGATAATGACGAGCGGGCCATATTCTTTTGCAAAGGCGTGATTGAAACAGTCAAAAAATTGGGGTGGCCGCCTAATATTATTCACTGTCATGACTGGATGACATCATTTATTCCCCTATATTTGCGGACGCATTATAAAGATGATCCCATGTTCAAGAATACCAAGGTGGTATTTACCTTGTATAACAATGGATTTGACAGTGAGCTGGCTAATAACTATCTCGATAAAGTCAGAATTGATGGGATCGCCGATGAGACGCTGGACAACTACGCCGGCAATAATTACGTTGGGGTTTGCAAAGGCGGAATCGCCCTATCCGATGTAGTTACCAAAGGACATCCGGAGATTCATGAAAAACTCGAAGAATACATTGAGCAGACTCAATCTGAAAAAATCTATTTCGACGCAAATGACAAAGAGTCATATGTCGAAGGCTATCACAAGCTTTACGCAGATATTGCGAACTGATTGTCTTTGCTACCTTAAGAAATCATGGCTGCCCGCATTTATACTTGCGACAGCCATGATTTTTTTTCAAGCATGTGATTCCCCCCCTGAAGATACTGGCGTAGGCGTACTCCCTCCTAATGAGTTGCTGGAAATCATCTTCACCGACACTGCAGATGTTGTACTCAAGTCCCAACGCGTGGACAGCCTGATTACAGGCAATGCGCCCTTGCAGCTTTTCGGGAATTATATCGACCCGGAATTTGGCAGTATCAGCGCAGCAGCTTATACCGAAATTATTCCTACCGGTACCAACCTTGACTTTGGAGATTCTACTGATCTCCGATACGATTCGCTGGTATTCACCTTGGATATCACCAGCGCGTATGGTCGGTTCGATACTCCCCAAAAACTGAGAATCCACGAAGTTTTGGAACCATTCCCGGATAGCATACAGGCACTTACTTCTAAGCGTAACTTGAATATTGCTCCACTCAATCTGGCAGGTGATCACGTAATTAACTTTCAAGGCAATGATCGCTTTGCAGACTTACGAGTAACGCTTGACCCTTCATTAGGAAAACGAATTCTATATGCAGACCCTGTGGATTTGGCAAGTGGAGATTCTTTTGTTGATTTTTTGAAAGGGCTGTATATCACAACTGAAAAAGTATCCTTCCTTTCACGGGAGCCAGGAGCAATTTTTTCTGGTTTATTTACCAGCACATCTACCCAAATGTCTTTGTATTTTGGCCTCAAGGACGATAACGGAGAGTTTGTCAATCAACGGGTGAACTTCAGGGTGAGTCCTTTTACCAATCTGAGGTATACCACCTTTGAGCGCAATGTGAATTACAGAGATCGCCTACTCGGAAAAATCCTGAATGGACAAGCCAATGATCAGTATGAAGTACTTCAGTCAGGAAGTCTGATCAAAGCCTTTGTAAAGTTTCCAGGTCTGGACAAATGGCCGCGTGTAGGGGTCAACAAAGCTGACCTCATCATCAAAGTAGATAACTCCTTTAGCGGGTCTGTATCAGGCATCTCTCAACGATATTCCCCTCCTGTCAATTTATTGCTCATTTTGGCGGATGAGGATAGCACCGAATCTCTGACAACGAATAACTTCCCTTTGATTAATTCTTCAGCTGCTTATGACCCTGAGCTGGAAGCGTATGTATTTCCTGTTACCAATTACGTACAAGAAATCATTAGTCAGAAAAGAGAAAACTATGGGCTGGTAATAGCCACACAGGACTCCTCTACAACAATCAATCGGGTTATTTTGGGAGATACAGCGCATCCCCTGCTCAAACCAGAATTGAGAATTACGTACACAAACGTAAAATAAAAATAAAGGCCGAACACGCCCTAAAACAGTTCGGGTTCCAAAACAAACCATACGCCTGAAAATTCAGGCCAGCCTACCAGAAACGATTAAATTAGCAGAAACAAAACACTTAAGTGCTAAGTGTTTTGTTTCTGCTAATTATCATTTTTTCCTAATCCGCTAACTGCTTTTATTCGAACATCTAAAACCGCAAAAGCTAAAATTATGTGTGGAATTGTCGGCTATATAGGGTATCGCGAAGCATATCCGATCATCATCAACGGTCTCAAACGGCTAGAATACAGAGGCTATGACTCCGCTGGAGTTGCCTTGATGAATGAGAACTTAAATGTGTACAAACGAGAGGGGAAAGTCGCTGCATTAGAAGAGTTTACCAGCGATAAGGACAAAGCAGGTGTCATTGGAATGGGCCATACCCGCTGGGCGACTCACGGAGAACCCAACGATACCAATGCACACCCTCACCTTTCGAATTCCGGTAATTTTGCATTGATTCATAATGGAATTATTGAAAACTACGCTTCATTGAAGCGGGAGTTAATTTCCAAAGGATATGAATTCAAGAGTGCGACTGATACGGAAGTGTTGGTTCACTTGATTGAATATATCTACGAGCACGATCAGGTTTCTGCAGAAGAGGCAGTTAGACAAGCCCTCAATCGGGTTATTGGTGCATTTGGCATCGTGGTTATGTGTAATGCAGAACCGGATCAATTGATCGTAGCCCGCAAAAGTAGCCCCATCGTAGTCGGAATTGGCGAAAATGAATACATCATCGCTTCTGACGCTACGCCTATCATTGAATATACCAAGGATGTCATCTATCTGAATGATGACGAGATGGCCATTTTGACACTGGAAGGACATACGATCAAAAACCTCGGAAACGTCATCCAGACTCCCGCTTTACAGACGATTGATCTGGAGCTGGAAGAGCTGGAAAAAGGAGGATATGATTACTTCATGCTCAAGGAAATATTTGAGCAGCCAAAATCTATAGCAGAAAGCCTTCGCGGTCGAATTGATGCAGCGAATAACCGGGTTTGGCTCGGGGGAATTGCGGATGTCAGAGACCAATTACGCGATGCGAACCGAATCATATTTGTCGCCTGTGGTACCAGTTGGCATGCTGCCCTGGTCGGAGAGTATTTGTTTGAGGAATATGCGCGAATTCCGGTTGAAGTAGAATACGCATCCGAGTTTCGGTACCGCAATCCGATCATTGGTCCCGGAGATGTCGTGATCGCCGTCAGCCAAAGTGGAGAGACAGCTGATACCCTCGCCGCCATCGAATTAGCAAAAGAACGCGGTGCACTTGTACTCGGCGTAGTAAACGGAGTCGGTTCCAGTATTTCACGCACCACACATGCCGGGGTATATATTCACGCAGGCCCGGAAATAGGCGTTGCCTCCACAAAGGCCTTCACCTCACAGGTAACCGTACTCAGCCTCATGGCAGACTTTATCGGCACCCTGAAAGGTACTGCAACCCCCGAGTCTCGCAAAACAGTGGATGAATTGCTGCAAATCCCTGAAAAGGTCCGCAAAATTCTCACTACGGTAAATGACGATATCATCACCATCTCAGAGACGTTCAAAGACGCCTCTAACTTCCTTTATCTGGGACGTGGCTATAACTTCCCTGTGGCCCTGGAAGGAGCCCTTAAACTGAAAGAGATTTCCTATATCCATGCAGAAGGATACCCTGCCGCAGAGATGAAACATGGTCCGATTGCCCTCATAGATGAGAATATGCCCGTGGTCATTATTGCCACCAAGGATAACTCCTATGAAAAGGTCGTAAGTAACGTTCAGGAAGTGGTAACGCGCGGTGGCCGGGTGATTGCAATTGTGACAGAAGGAGATGAGGTCATTCGGGATCTGGCGGAATTTGTGATCGAAATCCCAACTACAGCCCCTGCATTGATGCCGCTGCTGTCGGTTATTCCCCTCCAACTTCTCTCCTATTATGTAGCACTCATGCGAGGCTGTAATGTGGATCAGCCCAGAAACCTCGCCAAATCAGTTACCGTAGAGTAAAAACTTATAGAAAATCTACCGCCTGACCTTTGGGAATTGGCAAGAAATTCGGTGGATTTGTAGGGGATTTTTAACCAAAATCCTTAGGGGAAATAAAAATCGTATTTCAGGGAATCTAAGCCCTGGAATGCGATTTTTCAGTATTGACATTTACCCCGATTAGGGAGAACTTCATGCAGATATTATCCAATATATGGGCACAAATCATACTGAAATAAACATATTAGTCATTGGAGCTTTGGGGCAAATTGGCCAGGAGCTGACCGAGTCCCTCCGAGCAATTTATGGATCAGATCAAGTCATCCCAACCGACATCCAAGATCCCAAAACAGTAGGAATACCGGGATACAAGCGACTCGATGTGTTAGATAAGGCCGCCCTGTATGCGTTAATCGAATCCGCTGGCATCACCCATATATATAACCTGGCTGCTATCTTATCTGCCAAGGGGGAGCAAGACCCTCAGAAGGCCTGGGAAATCAATATGGGTAGCTTGTTTAATACCCTGGAAGCCCTGCGTGAGACCTCTCTCCAGCAGCTTTTTTGGCCCAGTTCCATTGCTGTGTTTGGCCCGAATTCGCCTCAGGAGAACACCCCCCAACTGACTGTCATGGATCCCAATACTGTATATGGGATCAGTAAGCTCGCCGGAGAACGGTGGTGCGAGTACTACGCCACACGTTATGGCCTTGATGTTAGAAGTCTTCGCTATCCGGGACTCATTGGCTACAAAACATTACCCGGCGGCGGAACAACCGACTATGCCGTCGAAATATTCCACAAAGCCATCCAGCAGGGAAGCTACACCTCTTACTTATCCGCAGATTCTTTCCTACCCATGATGTATATGCCCGATGCGATTCGGGCCACTATTCAACTCATGCAGGCACCTGCAGAATCGATTCGGATCCGATCCGCTTATAACCTCTCCGGGATGAGTATCAGTCCCGGCCAACTCACCTCCGAAATTCAAGCAACTATCCCCGCATTTACCTGTACGTATAAGTCTGATTTTCGGCAGCAAATAGCCGATAGTTGGCCCGCCAGTATCAACGACCTCGAAGCCAGTCGCGATTGGGGGTGGAAACCGGAATTTGGGGTATCAGAAATGGTTGCCGATATGCTCTTCCATATCCAGCGGAAATATCAAAGTGAAATGGTGGAAGAAGCTTGATGACAGTTTTGCCAGCTACCCTACCCAAAAATATTCAACAATTCTTTAGGATCAGCAATGATATGGTCCGGGGAATTCTTGCTTAATAACTGAGCGGAATTAAAGCCCCAGGTAACCCCTACAGACTGAATTCCCGCTTTTTGAGCCGCTTCAATATCTCGGACTTCATCTCCTATCATAGCGAGCGCAGATGCAGGGAGCTCATAAGTCTTCATGATTTTTTTGATGACCTTCGATTTTCCAAAAATGGAGTCAGGTGCATAAATAAATTCAAACAAATGCACTTCATTCATTTTCAGGAAGTGAGAAACGCCCTCCTCGGTATTAGAAGTCAGAATGCCCATCCGATACCCTCTCTTGTGTAGCGCCACCAATATTTCGGGCATCCCCAATATCGGATTTACTTCTACCAAGCGCTCCTTAAATAAATCCCGGGCGCGTTTCACAAAGAGGGGAAGTTGGTACCAGGAAAGCCCCGACATCTCCATTAACTCCTTGATACTCTTGTGTTTGAGTTCAACAAACTCTTCTGCCATGACCTGACGAAATCCAAACTCGTCCCCCAACGCATTCACAATATGAACAGCAACAGGTAAAGTATCTGCAATCGTTCCATCAAAATCAAAAATTAATAATGTCTTCTTATGTAGGGCACCCATAACACCTGCTGCTAATACCGAATTAATAATACTGACAAATAAACACGCTTATAATTATCTCAACGTAAATTCTGTATGAAAGTCAAATGAAATCAAGAGAAAAGGAGGGATTGTGTAAGTTTTCTATGGAAACTCAATTCTTTCCGCTAATTTCGGGGCTTATTGAATTGACCCTGATCCAATTATACTTTTATGAATCATGTAACTCAAATAATCCAAGGCACTCTTATTATTGCGCTAATTGGATTTCTCGCCGCCTGTAGCGGAGAGGTTCCTGCTTCGGCAGATTTAAAGTCCCTGGATGATAGTATTTCCTATGCAATCGGTGCAGACTTTGCCTCTTCTGGCCTCAAGTCTCCTCAGATTCAGGAAGCACTTGACATTAATGCAGTGATGCTTTGCAGAGGATTCCTTGATGCCATGGAAGAAAAAGAAGATATGGCACTTACTGATGAATCCCGCCAACAAGTGTTGATGGCACTCCAACAGAAATTAAATGCCCAGCAAGGCCAGATGCAGGAGCAAATGCAACAAAAAGCCGCAGAAAATCAGGCACAGGGAGCTGCTTTCCTTGAGCAAAATAAAAATGTGGATGGCGTTGTAGCCCTTCCAAGTGGCCTCCAGTACAAAGTCGAACGCGAAGGCAGTGGTGCTTCTCCCTCTTCTTCTGATGTTGTTTCTGTTCACTATGAAGGCCGTCTCATCAACGGAGAAGTATTTGACAGCTCTTACGAGCGGGGCGAGCCGGTTGAGTTTCCTGTAAACGGTGTTATCCGTGGATGGACTGAAGCCCTTACCCTGATGAAGCCTGGTGCCAAGTGGCAATTGTTTATCCCTTCTGACCTCGCTTATGGTCCTCAGGGGAGCGGTCCACAAATCGGTCCTAATTCCACCCTCATTTTTGATGTGGAATTACTCGAAGTGAAATAACTTCATACCCAAGTTAACTCCGGTCTTCTTCAGACAGCAAAAGCTGAATGAAGAAGACCGTTTTTTTGTGCCCTATCTTCTGGTTCCGGGTAACATGAATCATAATTTGATAGCCATTCTACTTCTCCTATTTCTCTGCTTATGCGTATATTTCTTTTCTGATTTGACGCAAGCTATTTTCCATGAAGTCTTTTTCTACCTTTCTACTGGTACTCGGTTCCGTATATATCCTGATCTGCCTCCTGATGTATTTTTTTCAGGAACGGTTGATTTTTTTCCCGGAACGACTTCCACTGGATTATGATTTCTCGCCCCATACCTCCCATTCCTTTGAGGAAATTTGGTTGGAACGACCTAACGGTAAGATTCACGGACTGCTCTTCCCCCACCCTGACCATCAAGAAACTATTTTGTATTTTCATGGAAACGGAGGCGCGATGCTTGACTGGATATCGGTTGCCGATCGGTTTTTGTCGCGTGGATATGGTGTCCTGATAGTAGATTACCGGGGCTACGGAAAAAGTCGAGGCGCATTAGATCAGGAAAAATTATTGACCGATGCCCAGGCTGCCTATGATTATTTAGCTGAAAGGGTTGGCGAAACGAAAACCTCAGTCTTCGGCAGATCGCTGGGCAGCGGTTTTGCGACCTATGTAGCAGCCCATAACGATCCGAAACGTCTTCTCCTCGAAACGCCCTATTATTCGATCGAACGGGTTGCTGCCCGTCGGTTCCCCTGGTTACCGGTTCGGCAGTTGATTCGCTATCCCATGCCATCGGCAACGTTCATAAAAGGGGTTAACTGCCCTGTTCACATGATCCATGGCACACGTGACACCGTCATTCCCCATGAAAACAGCCTGGATCTCTTATCAATTTTAAACACAACACAGGCGCATTATGTTGAAATCCCGGGAGGAAGCCATAATGACCTCAATACCTATTCAACCTACGCCCAATGGCTGGACGATAGTTTGAAATAAAACGTGAGGAAGGCGACATGCCCATTGGTATTCATTGCCCATTTTAGTTGCCCCTAATCCCCTCTATCCTATGAAAAATGTATCCTTATTCCTCCTTTTTTCCCTGATAATCACCCCCTTTATGCGCGGGCAAGAGTCGGGAAGCGAAAAGATTGATCCCATCCTGATCGAACGCTTTCAGCAGGCGCCTGATGACTATCAGCCTATCCGAATCTTGTTATCCGACCGACTGGATGTACAGGCAATGGACGCAGATTTCTACAAACAAAAAGCTACGCTGGAAACCCGAACCCGAACCCTTATCCATCGACTCAAGCAAAAAGCGTTGACGACTCAGGGACCTTTGCTCGATCTGCTATATAACCATGCCGGCGTTTCGACCTCCAGCATCAGGCCACTGTGGATCACCAATATGATTTTGGCAAATGTACAAGGAACTGTGCTCGTTGAACTGGCTCAACGGCCTGAAGTGCAGTGGATCGGATGGGAATCGCCAATCGAAGCAGATGAATTCGAAGAAGTAGGGACCGCCCCTGCTTCCCCCAATGGACATGAGCCCGGACACGATGCCATCAATGCTCCGGCGATGTGGAAGCTCGGCTATACCGGCTACGCTCGGAAGGCCTTAATTATAGATTCCGGCGTCGATGGAGATCATCCGGCCCTCAAGGCCAGATACTGGGGCAACTTTGTATCCTGGGACCAAGCCTGGTTTGACCTTTCCGGAACTACTGAGCCCCGGAATTGCGGGAGTCATGGAAGTCACGTTACCGGAACCATTCTGGGCTTAAACCCTGATACGCGTGATACCATCGGAGTAGCGTTCAACGGACTATGGATGGGAGCTCCTGGAATATGCCCAGGATCCAGCACCTTTGAGACCTTTCAATGGTCAATGGATCCAGATGGAGATTCAACCACTATTGACGACATGCCCGATGTTATTAACAATTCCTGGTTCGATCCCAATTCTGTTAATGAATGTGGCGGTGCTTTTCGAGATATTTTTGACGCGCTCGAAGCAGCTGGGGTAGCGATTGTATTTTCCGCTGGAAACTCGGGGCCAGATTCCCTTACGATTACTTCGCCCAAAAACATCAGCTCCTCCCTGGTCAATGTTTTTGCTGTCGGAAGTGTCAACGGAAATGTATCTAACTATCCAATCAGTGGTTTTTCGAGCCGTGGCCCTGCAACCTGTCCGGGTACAGGTTCTTTATTGATTAAACCAGAAGTTTCAGCACCTGGTCAGAACGTCCGCTCTTCTGTGTTGAATAATGGCTATTCTTTCTTTTCTGGCACCTCTATGGCAGCACCCCATGCTTCCGGGGCAATATTACTGCTCAAAGAAGCTTTTCCTTATCTGACAGGTACCGAAGTCAAGCTGGCCTTGTACTTCTCCGCGATTGACCTCGGCGTTCCGGGAGAAGATAATACCTATGGTATGGGCCTGATAGATGTCGTAGCCGCTTACGATTATCTGGTAGCTCAAGGTAATATTCCTGACAGTACGGCCTCCGCTGCGACGTTTTATGATATTGGGATTAATGACATTCAAAATGTTGCCAGTATCGAGTGTGAAGGAGGAGCCTCGCCCGAAATCGTTCTGGTCAATCCGGGAGATTCCGTTCTTACTTCTGCTAAAATTATGTATTCCTATTCAGGAATCATCGTGGATTCAATGAATTGGACAGGCTTACTCGCTCCGGGTATGCAGCAAACGGTTTCCTTACCTCCGGTCACCTTACCTAATGGTACCTATGACCTCTCAATCGATGTGCTCGAACCGAATGGATTTACGGATTCTCGATTTTTGGATAATTTCGCAACGACCCGGTTTTTTGTAGTAGAGAATGTATCTCCGCTCACTACTTCCGCAGCTATTTGTGAAGGAAGCAGCGCCCTTTTGACCGCTACTTCTCCTATAGATTCCGATATCCAGTGGTATGCCTCTCCTGCTGGCGGTGCACCAGTCGCTACCGGGAGTCCTTTCCTGACCCCCGTTTTATTGAACAACACGACTTACTATGCAAGTGTGATGCAGGAAGGTACTGCAGGCTTACCTGATTCTGCCCTGAGAGACCGGACCAGTGATATCACTAAATCTATGGTGTTTGACTGTTTCAGCCCTTTCAAATTGGTTTCTGTCAAAGTGCATAGTCAACTCAATTCTCCTCGTGCGATACAGCTACTGGATGGGAATGGAGATACCTTGTACTATCAGTCTATCATAGTCGATACAGGTTTACAGGAAATTATGCTAAACATCGACATTCCGATAGGTTCTAATTATCAGTTGGGAACAGATGGATTCAGTAAATTTTCCTTCAGCGATTCCCTGCTGAATTACCCCTATGTGCTTCCGGGCGTGTTGTCAATCAAGAGTTCAAGCGACGGCCAGGGTATTTACTACTATTTTTACGATTGGAAAGTAGAATTCGAAACCGTTTGTGGCAGAACCCCTGCGGAAGTCAGCATAGAACCGGGAAGTGTAAGCCCTTCTTTTTCCGCTTCTACCAACGCAATAGACTTAAGTGTATCTGGCACCGTACAATTCAACGATAATACAGCAGGCGCAACCGCATGGAGTTGGGACTTTGGAGACGGCACCAGTAGTACCCTTCAAAATCCGGCTCACACCTACACAGACAGCGGTCTTTATGTGGTTACCCTTACCGTAACGGGCGCTGATGGATGCGCAGGTTCTGCAACGACCGATATCACAGCTACGGGGATTGTAGGGCTCGATTCCGATCTCGAAGCATTGGGAACGATCAACCTATTCCCCAACCCCTCTACCAGCATTTTCACGCTGGAACTGTCATTGGATCAAGCTGCGTATGCAGACCTTTCGGTTTTTGATGCAATGGGCAAAACAATTCTCCATCAACAAACCGCCTACCTCCAATACGGAAAAACCGCTATCGACCTGTCTCAACAACCAGATGGCATTTACTATTTGCACATCACCATTGAAGGAAAAACAGGCCTCCTCAAAATGGTAAAAATCAATTAAACCTAACATGAAAAAACTAATCGTACTCTTCCCTTTTTTATTTGGACTCACCTTCCTTTGGGCTCAATTGGTACAGCCATTTAATATGAGCAACGATTTGTGGGAGCAAATCAAAGCTCATCCTGGTGCGCAGCACGAAATCCGAATCCTGCTTCAGGATCGGGTGGATGTGGAAGCAATGGATGAAGGCTTCTATCAGCAAAAAGCGTCGCTCAAGCTTCGCACCCAGACGCTCATTCAGGCCCTGCAAGCCAAGGCTGCTGCGACCCAGGGGCCTCTGCTGAATCTCCTCTACAATTCTCCCAAAGCAGACCCCAACTCCATTCAAGCCCTCTGGATCACTAACCTGATCCAGGTAAGCGCTGAGATGTCCCTGATTTATGATCTCTGCAAGCACCCTGATGTGGATTGGGTCGAATGGAATGCACCGGCTGAACCCGATGATTTTGAAGTCGTAGCGACTGCTCCCATGATGCCCGGTAGCCGCGAACCCGGACACGATGCAATCAATGCACCAGCCATGTGGGCCCTGGGCTACACCGGATATAATCAGGTAGCACTTATTATTGATACAGGCGTAGATGGCGAGCATCCGGCGTTAAAAGACAAATACCGAGGAAACTATGTCCCAAGTGCTGAGGCCTGGTTTTCCCCGTTCGGATCCACTACACCTGAAAATTGTGGCAACCATGGAAGTCATGTTGCGGGCACCATCGTGGGACTTGATCCTGCAACTCAGGATACAATTGGAGTTGCTGTAGATGGCCAGTGGATGGGCGCACAAGGGATTTGTGGAGGAGGTGGAACTACTTTGGCCTTACAATGGGCGCTCAATCCAGATGGTGATCCCACTACCATTGACGATATGCCGGATGTGATTAACAATTCCTGGTTTTCTGGAAATGGAGGATCACAAGAGTGTAATGGCGCTTTCAAGCCCATACTCGATGCATTGGAAGCAGCAGGAGTTGCTGTCGTATTTTCAGCGGGAAATGCAGGGCCCAACCCTATGACGATAACCGGCCCAAAAAACATCAGTACGAACCTCGTTAATGTTTTTTGTGTAGCGAATGTGAATGGAGCGATTTCGCCCCTTTTTCCTATCAGAAACAGTTCAAGCCGCGGCCCTTCTCATTGTGGGGGAACGGGTTCTCTCCTGATCAAGCCAGAGGTAGCAGCACCGGGTAGCAATGTTCGTTCTTCCGTACTGGCAGGAGGCTATGCTTCTTTTAGCGGAACATCAATGGCAGCTCCCCATGCAGCAGGTGCTATTCTCCTGCTTAAAGAAGCTTTCCCCAACCTCACCGGAACAGAACTCAAACTCGCCCTCTACAATTCCTGTGTGGACCTGGGAACGCCAGGTGAGGACAATGATTATGGAATGGGGATTATCGATGTACTGGCAGCCTATAACTATCTCATCGCACAAGGAAATGTGCCCTTCATTCCTTCTCGTGACAATGACGCTGCGGCCCTCGAAATTGCCAATATTGACTCCGTGATTTGCGATAATTTTGTATTGCCCTTTTTTATCATGAAGAATCAGGGAACAGATCCGATAACTGCTGCGACCATCGTGTATCAGTACTCCAATGGAATCGGAGACACCATAGCGTGGACGGGAAATATTCCGCCAAATGGATTCCAGCCCATTGTATTTCCAGTAGAAACCCTTCCATCAGGCGTTTATTCCCTGACAATTGACATCCTCGATTCAAACGGACAACCCGAATATCGAAATCTCGACAATTCTATCAGTACCCGCTTTTCAGTCTCTCCTACTGATCCTCCCGTAACCACTGCGACTAATCCCTGTACTAACTCCGGCGCCTTACTTACGGCTACCAGCAGCACTCCAGGCACCATTGTATGGTATGACGAACTATCAGGCGGCAATTTACTGGGAACAGGTAGTCCTTTTGTAACGGCTCCTGTTAGTGTTGCGGATACCTTTTACGCCAATATCCTCACAACTAACCCAACAGGGCTGGTAGATACTGCCGGAACCAATAGCTTCATCAGCAGTGCAACAACTGGTTACCTGGAATTCGATGCGTTTCAGGACTTTATCCTCAAGCAGGTAACGGTTTACAGCGAGGTAAATACCACCCGATTAATTGAATTACGCGATGCTTCAGGAACGACACTGGCTGTAAAAGTGGCTACACTAGATACCGGTGTCCAGGTTGTTGACCTTGATTTTGAAGTACCAGCGGGCACTGGCCATCAACTGGCTGTAAATGGATTTAGTAAGCTGGCAGTCTCAACCTCCGGATTGCAGTATCCCTATTCAGTTTCGGGCGCACTGTCCATTACGGGTTCCAGCGAAGGAACCGATGCCTATTACTTTTTCTATGATTGGAAAGTAGAATCAGAGGCAATCTGTGGCAGAACGATGACACTTGTCAATGTCATTCCCGGCAGTTTCACCGCTGCCTTTACCGCCAGTACCAATGCTGTGGACCTGAATGTATCCGGCACGGTACAATTTACAGATGCAACGGCTGGTGCGATTGGATGGCAGTGGGATTTTGGAGACGGCAATACCAGCACGGCTCAAAATCCTATCCATACGTACATCACTCCGGGAACTTATACGGTAGCTTTATCCGCTACAGGGCCAGGTGGATGCCCCGCTGCCGCCTCAACTATGATCGAGGTGACTGGTGATATCGTCTCTGGTCTTATAGGTGAATTGGAAGCCCTTGGAACAATCAGGTTATTCCCCAATCCTTCCACAGGAATCTTCACGCTTACCTGGGAAACATTGCCCCAAAATCCCGTAAAAATTCAGGTTTATGACATCATGGGAAAAGCCGTTTATCAATCCCGATATCTGGGTGCCGCTCAGCCTGAATTGCAGATTAACTTAGCTGAACAGGCGGACGGTGTGTATTACCTGCATTTGGAAACTCAGGGAAAAACAGGGGTCATAAAAATGCTAAAGTCTCAATAAGAGGTTTTACTTCCCGAATAATCCCAATTTAGAGAACGCCCGACCTATGCATATTTCATTCATTTGAAATGCAAGGTCGGGCGATTTGCGGTTCGGGATTTGCGAATCAGTCCATACAGCCAGATAAGCTACATTTACAGGCATTTTAACCATTCTTTCGGCATGTTATTCCATTCACACAAACAGACATGACTTTCTCCCAAAAAAGCCCGTTTATTGTAATATATATCCGACGGAAGTATTGTATGCTCTAGTTCAATCCGGAAATTCAGCCCTTATGTAATCAGGGTTTTCGCCAGTCGGGTTTCATTTTTTTTCGATTTATTTTTATGTACTATTTAGCACTTTTTACCCGACCTTTCTCTTTCATGATTACCGTCGCGATTTTGCTTCTGATCAAAGCTTATTTTAAAGCTGGGAGTTTGTATGCCTTGATTGCAAAAAAATATCCAGACATCATTTTGATGGTAGGATAATCAGACCAAGACAACACAGACAAGAAGCACAGCATGCAGCCCGCATTTAAGCGGGCTGTTTGAGTTTCCCTCCCCTCCATTCGTACAGCATTGCCCCATAGACCAGGAGGTAGGAGATCCCGACCAGTAAAAGGCTTTCTTCATACGCATCTGTCCGGTAGGCAAAATAAGATAAAGGCAATACCAGGGTCCATAATACGGGAAATCGAAAGCGGGTAAATAGTCCCATTGCCACCAAAGTAGTGATGTACCAGGGATGAACAATAGAAGCCAGTGAGAAGTATAACACGAAGGTCCATAGCATAGCCCTTGGTAAATTTCGGAGAGTCGGCTGCGGTTCCCACCAAACGATCAGTAAGATTCCCAGTACTTTTGCTACTGCAAGGCACTTCCCAGCCACTCCGATGATATTAAAGCCAGTAAACATAAATCCCAGCCATCGGATCACATAATAGATACTCGCATTGAACTCAAAGCTTTCGTAATAGAGTCTTACGCTTGTTAATAAATGCACTAAGGCTTCAGGACTATATAACGGAAGGAACAATAATGCAGAGATAACAAGGGTAATACCGGAAAAGAAAGCCGTCTTCCAAAAGCCGATTCTCCGCAAGAGTAAAGGCAGCAACATGACTGGCAGCAGCTTGCTCGAAATTGCCAAGGCAAACGGAATTGTAGCATAGATCCATTTTCCATTTACCAATAGCCAGATCGATAGCAACAGGAAAAAAATCATAAAAGCCTCGAAGTGGAGATTCCCTGTGAGCTCCACAATGATAAAGGGATTCAGCGCATATAATACTGCTCGATCGGTCGGTATATCCCAATGCCGTAAAAGCTGAACGATCAGAACTAAGGACCCCGCTTCTGCCAGAAAAACACAGGTTTTCATTACCCAGACCGCTCCCCATACCTGATCCGGAAAAATCTTGGCAGATACGTAAAACACGGCCTGCAAAACGGAAGGATAGATCGTAAAATAATTTTGGGAATTCATCTGCTCAAACAGGTAGGGAGTCAGCCCCATAGCTGCGGCCTGATCGGGATTATCCATATAACTGGATGGGAGTTCCAAAAAAGGGTTGATCCCCTGCGCAAGGAGGCGGCCGTCCCACAAAAAGCGAAAATAATCATCTGAGAGAGCGGGGATAGCAAATAATGCGATCAATCGCAATCCCAGAGCAGCCCACATCCAGTAGACTATGGGGGAAGCGTTCTTTTCGGATTTTTGCTCAAACAAGATGGGCCACACCTGATACAGGAATATTCCGAAAGCTCCGATATACAACAGGATCAACTGTCCAAAATGTTCACGAGGGGTTGCATACAGAATCCCCGACAGCAAAATCGCTGTCAGCAGATATCCTCCTACTTCTTTCCAATGGAATGTGCGCATAGTAGCCGAAATGGATTCCGGCTACAAGATAGGATTTCTTTTAGAGGGCAGAATGGGATTAGCTCACCAAATGTTGGTCGGGCTGCTCGACAAACTCCTTGACCGCTGCAATAATCGCAGCTTTGTCGTATTGGCATTCGGCCCACAATTCAGACTGGGAACCATGTTCAATGAAACGGTCAGGGATACCGAGTCGCTTGACCTGCGCTGAATATCCATGGTCCACCATAAATTCCAGCACAGCAGAACCAAATCCCCCCATGATACAACCGTCTTCTACCGTTATGACCCGTGAGAAGGAGGAAAAGATTTCGTGGAGCATTTTTTCGTCGAGTGGCTTCACAAAGCGCATGTCATAGTGAGCCGGCTGAATCCCTTCGGAACTGAGTTCTTCAATGGCAGCCTTAGCAAAGTTACCGGGATGCCCAATTGTCAGAATAGCCACTTCTTCTCCGTCTGATATTTTGCGACCGGTTCCTACCGGAATCATTTCCATTTCGGTGCGCCACTCCGGCATTACGCCTTGTCCACGAGGGTATCGAATGGAAAATGGGGCAGCGTGCTCAGAAGCCGTATACATGAGATTGCGAAGCTCTGCTTCATTCATAGGTGCCGATACAATCATATTGGGAATGCATCGGAAATAAGCAAGGTCATACGCTCCCTGGTGAGTTGGGCCATCAGCACCTGCCAATCCTCCCCTATCGAGACAAAAGACTACATGCAGATTTTGAATGGCAACATCGTGAATCACCTGATCATAGGCCCGCTGCATGAAGGTTGAGTAGATGTTGCAGAAAGGCACAAGTCCTTGCGTCGCAAGGCCTGCCGAGAAGGTTACGGCGTGCTGCTCTGCGATCCCCACATCAAATGAGCGGTCGGGCATTTCTGCCAACATATATTTCAAACTACATCCGCTTGGCATAGCAGGCGTTACGCCCATGATTTTCTCATTTTGCTCTGCCAATTCAATTATCGTATGCCCAAATACATCCTGATACTTAGGTGCCTGAGGTTCGGTATGCGCTTGCTTGACAATCTCACCCGTAATCTTGTCAAAGAGTCCGGGTGCGTGCCACTTGGTTTGGTCTTTTTCAGCTAATTCATAGCCTTTTCCTTTGACAGTAACACAGTGCAGGAGTTTGGGACCTTTGATATTTTTCAAATCATCCATCACCCGCACCAGATGATTCACATCATGCCCATCAATGGGACCGAAATAGCGAAAGCCTAAGGCTTCGAAGAGCATACCGGGCTTGGTCGCATGCGCTGTCAATGCGATTTCCAATTTAGAAGCCAATGCTCTGGCCTTAGGACCAAATTTATCGAGTTTCCCCAGCAGGTTCCAGATTTCATCCCGCAGCTTGTTGTACGTGCGGGAAGTCGTAATATCAGTTAAGTATTCCTTTAAAGCTCCTACATTCGGGTCAATAGACATGCAGTTGTCATTGAGGACTACCAGCATATTTGACTTTTCCCAACCACCGTGATTCAGCCCCTCAAATGCCATTCCCCCCGTAATCGCACCATCTCCAATCACTGCTATTGATTGCCGGTCTTCTCCTTTATATGAACTGGCAACCGCCATACCTACCGCAGCAGAAATAGAGGTAGAAGAATGCCCTACCCCAAAGGTATCATACGCTGACTCTGAACGCTTGGGAAATCCGGAGAGGCCTCCATATTTACGATTGGTATGGAAAGCATCTCTACGGCCTGTGATGATTTTATGTCCATATGCCTGATGCCCAACGTCCCAGACCAATTGATCATAAGGCGTATTAAATACATAATGAATCGCTGTCGTCAACTCTACTACTCCAAGGCTGGCACCAAAATGCCCGCCATTGATAGACACAGTAGAAATAATATAATCGCGGAGTTCCTCGCAAAAATCGTAGAGTTGCTCAGGTTTCAACTTCCGTAGGTCAGAAGGTTCATTTACCTGTCCAAGCAATTTTCCCGGCTCAACTTTCATGATGTATGGTTTATGGATAAGACCTCTGGCAATATCGTCTCCTGGGAAGAATGTCCAAGGGATTCGATAAGGGCTTCAGTAGTCTAAAACACAACTGCACGGACAAGCAGAATGTTTGTCCGTGCAGCAATATTATACAATTTTACGATGGGAAGAAATTCATTTATTTACTAATTCCCGCTCGTGTATCATCTCAAATGCTTCCTGTACAATGGCCTCCTGTTCTTCAGTATGCTGCATGTGGTGGCCACTGGCAGGACTCGGACTTGGCTTACGGCAAATCACGCGCAATTTGACTTCCGTGATTACCCGTAAAATGAAATTCCAGGGTCCCATATTGCGAGGCTCCTCTTGCACCCAGCAATATTCGGTCGTCTCGGCCGGATATCTTTCGAGGAGTTTTCTTAATTGAACCACTGGCAAGGGATATATCTGCTCCATCCGAACAATCGCCACGTCTTTCCGCTTTTCCTTCTGTTGCTCTTCCAGTAGATCATAATAAATCTTACCGCTACAGACTAATACCCGCTTCACCTTTTTAGGTTCAACGTATGGATCGTCAATGATTTCCTGAAATCTCGTACCAGGCCCAAAATCTGCTACTGTACTTACTGCTAAGGGATAGCGAAGCAGTTTTTTGGGGGTAAAAAATACAACTGGAATCCGGAACTCCCGGTGAAACTGCCTACGAATCGCATGGAAGAAGTTTGCCGGTGTAGTCGCGTTGATGATCTGCATATTCTTGCGGGCACACAGCTCAAGGTATCTTTCAATGCGGGCAGAGGAATGCTCCGGCCCCTGACCTTCATATCCATGTGGCAAGAGTTGAATCAGTCCACTCATTCGCTGCCATTTGGTCTCAGCAGCAGAGATATACTGGTCCATCATAATCTGGGCGCCATTGGCAAAGTCTCCAAATTGAGCTTCCCAGATCACGACATTTGTGGGATTGGTGATGGAATACCCATACTCGAATCCGAGGACTCCATATTCTGAAAGCAGCGAATTATATGCAACAAATTGCGCCTGGTCATCAGAAAGATGATTAAGCGGTACATACTCCTCTTCAGCATCCTCACTTACAATTACAGAGTGCCGATGCGAGAAAGTTCCCCGCTTGACATCCTGGCCACTCAATCGCACAGGCATTCCTTCCATCAAGAGGCAAGCATATGCCAATAATTCGCCAAGTGCCCAATCCAGTCTATCTTCCTTCAACATTGTCAGTCTGTCTTTAAACAGTTTGACAATTTTTTTATGTGCTTTAAAATCAGCGGGAATATCATGCATTTTTTGAAGTAGGTCATGCACCATTTTTTCCGCAACTCCGGTCTCGGGAGAATCCTGATAAAAATCCTCGTTTTTTACTCGCCGAAATCCGTCCCAGGTCCCCCCCAAATAGGGAGCCATTGTCAGGCTGGATTTTGATTTTGACTCATCCAGCTCTGATTGCAGTTTAGCGCGGAAGTCCTTTTCAAGCTTACGTGCCATATCCGCCTCTACCTTTCCGGCTTTCAGCAATTTTTCAAAATAAATTTGACGCGGGTCGGGATGCTTGCGAATGGTTTTATACAACAGGGGTTGGGTAAAACTCGGTTCATCAGCTTCATTGTGGCCATGACGGCGATAGCATAGCAGGTCAATGAATACGTCCCGATTAAACTCCTGACGAAATTCCATCGCCAACTCAATTGCATAAACCAGGCTTTCCACATCGTCTCCATTCACATGGAATACCGGAGACTGTGTCAGTTTGGCAACATCCGTACAATACGTACTCGACCGTGCATCGATATAATTGGTCGTAAATCCGACCTGATTGTTGACAACAATATGAATCGTCCCTCCGGTCTTATACCCATCAAGCAGAGACATTTGTATGACTTCATACACTACGCCCTGTGCTGCTATTGCGGCATCTCCATGGATCAGGATCGGTGCCAATTTTGAAAAGTCATTATTAAACTTCCGGTCAATCTTGGCCCGGGCAGCTCCCTGCACAACGGGATCGACCGCTTCCAGGTGGGAAGGATTAGGCATCAAACTCAGGTGAATTTTCTTCCCACTGCTCGTTTCGATATCACTGGAGTACCCCATGTGATATTTCACATCGCCCTGAAAAACAGATCCAGCATGGCCCTTTCCGTCAAATTCGGAGAAAATCTCATCGTATTCCTTATTCAACAGATTGGCAAGGACATTCAAACGCCCCCGGTGTGCCATTCCTATCACAAACTCCTGAATTCCCAGTTCTCCTCCTTTTTCCACCACCGCATCCAAAGCAGGAATCAAGGATTCTGCTCCTTCAAGGGAAAACCGCTTTTGCCCTACGAACTTGGTTCCCAGAAATTTTTCAAAAATGACAGCTTCATTCAGCTTACTGAGAATCTGCGTCTTTTTTTCCAGGGAAAAATCAGGTTGATTACGCACTTTTTCCATGCGACTTTGCAACCATTGGTTCATATCCGGTCGGCGGATGTACATATATTCTGCACCTACATTTTGCCGATAGGTCTCCTTCAGCAAACCCAGGATACTCCGCAGACTGGCAGGTCCTAATCCAACATTTTTGCCTGCCTGAAAGACAGTATCCAGGTCAGATTCTGTCAGTTCAAAATTTTCAATGTCCAGAGTCGGTTGATATTTCCTTCTATCCCTAACAGGATTCGTCGTTGTAAACAGATGGCCCCGTCGTCGATGTTCTGTAATCAGATTAAGGACATTAATTTCTTTAGAGGTGAGCTCGGAATTACCAGTTCCTTGATCCTCGCCATAATTTACACGAGCAAAGTCAAAACCAGCGAAAAATGTTCTCCAGGCTTCTTCGACAGAAGTTGGATCTGCCTGATATTGCTGGTACAACCCATCAATATATTCGGGTGAAGCATTACTTAAGAATGAAAACGAATCTGACATTATGTAATCAACTTAAATTCGGTCCTACAATGTATAAACACTTGATTGCGTTTATCATGACCCATAATTGACCGGTAATATATGGGTTAATCTATATTCGTATAACAAAGTTAGCAAAAAGCAATTTGCTACACTATTTTTCTTGTATATAGCAATTCTTTTACCAATCAGGAATATGGAAGCATTAACTTATATCTCTCACACCCAAAAATGGGTCTCCAATATCGTCATTGGACTCCAATTGTGTCCCTTTGCCAGCGTTCCGTTTCAGAATGATAAAATTCGATATCGGGTGAGCATAGCCCAAACGCTCGAAACATTACTGGCTGACTTCTTAGACGAACTCAACTCACTCCAAGTAACTCCCGACAGCGAAATTGAGACAAGTTTACTCATTCATCCTCATGCGCTTACGGATTTTAAGGACTATTGCGGATTTGTGGAACTCGCTGAAGAGCTGATCTTTGAAGCAGACCTGGAGGGCATAATCCAGGTAGCCAGTTTTCATCCGGATTATCAATTCGCAGGGACTGATCCGGATGATCCGGCTAATTACAGTAACCGATCTCCTTATCCGATGTTACATTTCTTACGAGAAGAAAGTGTGAGTCGGGCAGTCGATTCGCATCCAGACCCGGAAGGGATCCCGGATCGCAACGTAGCTTACCTACGGGAATTGGGCCTGCAAAAGCTACAGGGGCTCCGCAAACAATCTCTCGTATAATTTAAAACCGGTTTTTAATTTTTAAAGTGTTTGCATATTTTTGACTATATAATATTACAAGTTGTTAACTTCACAGATAAATGAGCGTAATCTCCATTGCCAATCATAAAGGGGGGGTAGGAAAAACCACGACAACTGTCAATCTCGCAGCTGGTTTAGCACATGCTGGATTCAAGGTGCTGGTTGTGGACCTCGATCCTCAGGCCAATGCAACATTTTCACTAGGCTTAAAAAAGCAAGAGCAGACGATCTATCAGGTCCTCGCGTTTCAGGATGATATTCGGAAGTCGATAAAAAGCATGGGGACAATGGACATTATTCCGTCTTCCATGCACCTGGCAGGTTTTGAGAAAAACAATGAAGTAGGGAAAGAATTTATTCTTCAGGAAAGCCTGGGGGAAATCAAAGATATGTATGATTATATCCTGATTGATTGTCCCCCTTCCTTAGGTTCCCTGACCATATCAGCGCTGACAGCAAGCGACTATGCGCTTGTGCCGCTTCAGCCCGAATTTCTGGCTTTGCAAGGGATGACAGAGTTTATCAAAATCCTGAGAACAGTCAAGACCCGAATGAATGACCAACTAGATCTCCTGGGAATCGTCATCACCCGATATGATCATCGGAAGGTACTTCATCGGGATGTACTGGAATATGTAGAAAATGAATACACAGGAATGCTTTTCAATACACATATCCGGGGTAATATTTCAATAGCTGAAGCCCAAAGTCAGGGGCTTCATATTTTTGATTATGACGTCAATTGTAATGGTGCAAGAGATTACGCCGCACTTACAGAAGAAGTTGTTCATCGAATCGAAGCGGGTGTTACCGTTTAATCCACGGACATAGCCCCTCATCACAACCACTCTAAATTCAGCACATAGCATCCAGATTCAGGAATAATGGCCAAACGAAAGACAAATTTCTTAGACTCATTTGGTGAAGTATTAGCAGATGATACTTTGGCAGATCTGATTCCTGGTACCCGTCCCCAACGTAAAAATCCCAAAACTCCCTCTCTCCCCAATCCTCGCAAAAAGGCACAGGCTCCCAAGCGAAGGAAAAGCTTTTTAGATACTATCGGTGAAGCCCTGCAGGAAGATCCGGAAGGAAGTACCATTCCGCAAAAAAAGATCACGCCTACCGAGAAAAAAGGATTCCTCAGTAGCCTCGAAGATGTGCTAAAAGACAATGCCCTCGATCAGGTCATGCCTTTTCGCCCCCGCAATCGTCGCCGCGGTGCCAAGGTTCCGGAAAAACCCTTGCAGACTACTATCGAAAGTGAAATTCTGGATAAAGTCAGGAAAGTAGCCGAGTCTAAAGGCATCCGCATCAAAGACATTATCAATCAGGCCCTGAAACGATACGTGGCTTCGGAGTCCGCTTAGTGGATCTGAGCACCTGGTTTTTGTCTCAAATTTCGACTTACCCGGTTTCAAGGTGGAAAGTTGCTTTTTATTTGACTGTTAGAACGGGCAGTTTTCACTAACTTGCGCCCGCATTTTGCATTTCAAATAAATGTCCATGTCTGTATCCTATCCTAAAAATCGAATCAAGGCCCTCATTCTGGAAAATATCCATCCAAAGGCCGAACACACCTTTGAAGTAGAAGGGTATCCCGTCGAAGTCGTCAGTAGCGCGCTTTCAGAAGAAGAACTCTGCGAAAGAATCAAAGACGTTTCGATCATTGGCATTCGATCCAAAACTCATATTACCCGCAAGGTATTGGAGCATGCCAACCGACTGATGGCAGTAGGCGCATTTTGTATCGGCACCAACCAAATTGACCTGGCAGCCTGTGCCGAACATGGTGTCATTGCATTCAACGCCCCTTATAGCAATACCCGGTCTGTAGTCGAATTAGCTATCGGAGAAATGATTCTCCTCATGCGCCGGATCCCGCTCATGAATCAAGGCATGCATCAGGGACAATGGAATAAATCGGCTCTGAACAGTTTTGAGGTTCGCGGCAAAAAGCTGGGCATCGTAGGCTATGGAAATATCGGGTCCCAACTCTCAGTTCTGGCCGAAGCGATGGGAATGGATGTCTATTATTACGACATCGTCGAGCGTCTTGCCATGGGCAACGCAACCAAGTGTAATTCTCTCGAAGAACTACTCCAACTGGTAGATATCCTCAGCCTTCATGTCGATGGCCGCCCAAATAATCAAGATATTTTTGGGGAAAAGGAATTCAGCCTCATGAAAGAGGGAGCTGTATTTATGAATTTGAGCCGTGGGTTTGTGGTAGATATCGAATCTCTCGTCAAGCACCTCAAGACAGGCAAACTTCAGGGAGCAGCCATTGATGTGTACCCTGCCGAGCCCAAAAACAACAAGGAACCTTTTATTTCTGAATTAAAAGGGCTTCAAAATGTAATCCTGACCCCTCATATCGGTGGCAGTACGCAGGAAGCGCAAGCAAACATTGCAGACTATGTTCCGGCTCGCATCATTGACTACATAAATACCGGTAGTTCATTCGGGAGTGTCAACTTCCCGAATCTTCAATTGCCAACATTGACCAATGCACACCGCCTCATTCACATTCACAATAATGTACCGGGGATTCTGGCAAAAATCAATAATGTATTGGCAGCACACAAAATCAATATCCTGGGGCAACACCTGAAGACCAATGAGCAGATTGGGTATGTGATTACCGATATTGATAAGGCCTACGATGATGAGGTACTCTCAGCGTTGAGACACATTACGGATACCATCAAATTCAGAGTTCTGTATTAAGCATTCGTTCGACCTATCTAAACAAATCAAGAAGTATATAGATAGGCAGATATTAGTATTGAGAATGCAGTACTGCTAAGGATCAAACAGCTATTTCTTTCATCTGAATACTAGATACTAGCGTCTTATTTAACCAAATAACCCGGGTTGCTGAGGATCGCCGCCTGGCAAGCGACCAAAGTGGCTGTATGCACGCTCTGTCGCCATCCGGCCACGTGCTGTACGTTTTAAAAACCCTTCCATAATGAGATAGGGTTCATATACTTCCTCAATTGTATCCGACTCCTCCCCTACTGCAGCAGAGATAGAATTCAGGCCCACAGGCCCCCCTTTGAATTTGTCAATAATCGTCAACAGGATTTTATTATCCATATCATCCAGCCCGGCTTCATCTACTTCTAACGCTTCCAAAGTCGTCTTGACAATATCGAGCGAAACGGTTCCATCCCCTTTGATCTGGGCAAAATCACGTGTCCGACGCAAAAGCCGGTTGGCAATTCGAGGCGTACCCCTGCTTCTCTTGGCGATTTCCAGTGCTGCCCGGGGTTCTGCTTCCACCTTCAATACCTGAGCCGAGCGCATGAGGATTTTTTGCAGGGTTTCTGCATCGTAGTATTCGAGGCGCAGGTTGATCCCAAAACGGGCCAGTAAAGGCGAAGTCAGTAAACCCGCACGCGTCGTTGCGCCTACCAGGGTAAAGGGGTTGAGGGATAATTCGATACTCCGGGCATTGGGCCCGGTCTCGACCATGATATCTATTTTAAAATCCTCCATGGCAGAGTACAGATACTCTTCTATAACCGGAGAAAGTCGGTGAATCTCATCGATGAATAAGACATCTCCCTCTTCGAGGTTGGTCAACAAACCCGCGAGATCACCTGGCTTTTCCAATACAGGGCCTGAAGTTGTCGTGATATTGGCCCCCAACTCATGAGAGATGATAAACGAGAGAGTCGTTTTCCCTAATCCCGGAGGGCCGTGTAACAACACGTGATCCAATGCCTCCCCTCTTAGTTTAGCTGCCTGAACAAATATCTTCAGGTTGTCGGTCAGTTTTGGCTGGCCCGTAAATTCCTCAAAAACCTGAGGCCGGAGTTGCTTTTCTTCTTCGTTAGAAGAATAGGGGTTTAGCAGTTCGTTTCGCATGGAAATCAGCGTAGATCGGTCAGATGAGAACAGGCAGAATCCGCATTATTTGCCTGTTTGAATACGAAAGGTACACATATCAGAAAGAATTTGGAAGCATCGAGAACCCGGCTGTCCGATTAGTAGTATTCAACAGCTATTACTTGTATTGCCTGCTTATGTAAGAAATTTACGGGAAGTGTCCACAAAGCCAGGGAATATTTACATTGTTTCAGCCGTTTGAAATATTCGTAAACGTTCCTTTTCTTTCCACTGTTTTTACCTTTCACTAATAACACAAACCATGAACAGACTCAAAATCCTGCTCGTTGTAATTCTGGCCACATTCGCCGTTCAATCTCAGGCACAGGAAGTAGAACTCACTCCTAAAAGCATTCAAAAAAGCTCCGTATTAGGCCGCTCTAGAGCAGAACTGGTTACCTATAAAAAGGACCTCATGTCCAAGAGTAACGCAATCCTGAAAACACTGGATGATCTGCGCGAAAGAAATCGGAAGATGCGTCAGGAAAACGAAAAACTTCAGGCTACCATTCAGGAAATGGTGTACCGCAACAATGAGCTGGAAGCAGAAAACGAGCATATCATTGCTGAGAACAAATACCGCGAAAGCTTTGATCAGGTAGCTGTAAATCAAAACAAGCAGATCATACAGGCTAATCAAAAACGCATTGAGCAGAATGAGCGCCAAATTAGATACAATATTGAGCGCATTCAGCAAAATGATGAATTGATCGAAATAAATGAAGACCTGCTGTCCCAGAACAATGAAATGGTCAGCACCGTCGATCAGGCGATCAACATGAAATAATTGAATTTTCATACCCAAACAAAAAACCGCAGGTCAGCTTGATCTGCGGTTTTTTGTTTTTTCATTATCGAAACGGCTTGTAGGTGCCTTCATCTGCCCATGCCAGGAGTTCACGGTCGCCTCCGGAGTCGCCATAGGCAAATCGCTTTTCAATAGGAATATCCCCCAACTGTGATTGGATCCGCCGTACCTTTTCCGGGCCATAATTATTGGCACTTTCGAGCGCGCCCGTAAATTTACCGTCTATCAGTTGTGGCTTTGTAGCAATGAGTTTCAGCCCGTGCAACTTCGCCCAATGCTGTGTCCAGAAGGTGAGAGAAGCCGTAACCAGGTAACAATCATGGCCTTGCTCCTGATGCCAGCGCAGTCGGTCGATTCCTGCCGGGCGCAGGTAATTTGGCATTCTTTTTTGGCAGAATGATGCTCCTAGTTTTTCCAGTTCTTCGCCTTCCATCCCCCCAAAGAAATAGCGAAGGACCGCCATCTTGGCAACATCATTTCGAATAAACCCGAGTTTGAAGGCCAGCAACTTAGGCAGCAAGAGAAACATGCCCATATAAAAGGCAGCATCGCCTTTCACAAATCGAATAAATTCAAGAAAGGTATCTTTCCGTGTAAGGGTTCCGTCGAGGTCAAATGCTACGACAATTCGTCCGGAAGACATAAGCGAAATATAGATGAGTAAAAACCACAGGAACAGCACCATCGGTTCCCATTCCTGTAGTCGGAGATGCTATCAATCCGCAAATTCGCGTCGAATCTCAAAATATGCCAGCTTCACAAAGCTATCCAGACGAGCACCATGTGCTTCCGGATCTAATTCGACCAAACGCTCCGGGCCAAATTTTTCTACACAGAAACTCGCCATCGCACTTCCGTGAATGACTGCACGCTTCATATTTTCAAAAGAGCTATCCCTGGTGCGGGCAATGTGTCCGATAAATCCACCAGCAAATGTGTCTCCTGCTCCTGTGGGATCAAACACTTCTTCCAAAGGCAATCCGGGGGCAGAGAAAATCTCATCTCCATCAAACAAGAGGGCACCATGCTCTCCTTTTTTGATCACGAGGTATTTAGGCCCCATTCCCTGAATTTTGCGCGCTGCTTTTACCAAAGAATATTCTCCGGAAAGCTGACGCGCTTCTTCGTCGTTTACTACAAGGACATCAACCAGCTTCAATGTTTCCTTTAGGCTGTCCAGCGCGATGTCCATCCAGAAGTTCATCGTATCCATTACGATCAGCTTAGGCCGGGTAGGCAGGCGCTCAATCACCTGACGTTGCACATCAGGGGAGAGGTTTCCCAGCATGAGGTATTCGCAGTCGTGGAATGATGCTGGCACAATCGGGTCAAAACTTCCCAACACATTTAACTCTGTTACCAGGGTATCCCGGCTGTTCATGTCATTGTGGTATTTGCCGGACCAGAAAAAAGATTTTTCATCTGCTTTGATCTGTACCCCGTCCATGTCCACACCATGTGATTTGAGCATGTCAATATCTGACTGCTCGAAATCATATCCGACAACGGAAATGGCTTTAATGGGTTTTGTATAATAAGAGGCTGCAAGGGAAATATAGGTGGCCGCTCCACCCAGGATTTTATCAGTCTTTCCAAACGGCGTTTCAATGGCATCAAAGGCCATAGAACCGACTACTACTAAACTCATACTTCAAAGGATTAAAAAGTTTGCACAAAGATAGAATAAAAATTGGGCAACAGTTAGTCTCATCGATCAGGGATTCTTACGGTTGAGGGGAAATGTTAACCCGGAGTTGAGAATTTGGCTTTTGTGGAGCCTTTTGAATGAAAGCAAAGAGACTAATATGC
>CAYGTH010000007.1:0-43850 GCA_964352745.1 uncultured Bacteroidia bacterium | reverse complement strand
TACTGGCCATCAAGCAGACTTTATACCGGACCAGTGGAGATTCCCCCATTGTCAAAGCCCTAAAAACTGCAGTAGAAAATGGCAAACAAGTAACCGCGCTGATAGAACTCAAGGCTCGGTTTGACGAACAAAACAACATTGAATGGGCAAAAGAGCTGGATCACTCGGGGGTGAATGTTGTCTATGGAGTACTGGGACTCAAAACCCATTGTAAAATCTGCATGGTTGTGCGACAGGAAGGGGATACGATTCGTAGATATCTCCATCTCAGTACGGGGAATTATAATGCGACTACGGCTAAGATTTATACGGACCTGTCGCTGATGACTTGCAATGAAGCAATGGGCGAAGATGCCTCTGGGTTATTCAACTTATTAACGGGGTATTCCATGCAAAAGCAGTGGAAAAAATTCTTCATTGCTCCGGCTAGCCTTCGGGGAAAAATCATAGCATTGATCCAGAAATGTGTGGAAACACATAGTCCAGAGGAACCCAGTCGGATCATTATGGTCATGAATTCGCTGGTGGACCCCGAGATGATTCAGGAGTTATATCGTGCTTCTATGGCAGGGGTGCAAATCGACCTGATTGTCAGAGGGATATGCTGTCTGAAACCAGGCATTAAGGGGATCAGTGAGCACATTACGGTCAAGAGTATCGTAGGTAGATTTCTGGAACATGCCCGCGTATATTATTTCAAATACAATGGAAAATCCCGGATCCATTTGGGAAGTGCGGACCTGATGCAGCGGAATCTCAACCGGCGGGTAGAGCTCGTATTCCCGATCGAAGATCCCCAGATCAAACACCGCGTGCGGGGTATTATTCAACACATGCTCGATGATACGGCAAAATCCCGGTACCTAAACACCCAGGGAGAATGGCTCAGAAAAACGCCTTCAACGGATGATGAGACCTTTAATGTACAGCAATTTCTGCTCGCTCAATCTCAAGAGCGACAGAAAGACATTGATACCATTAGTTATTAGGAAAGCCCTATTTTCCTCCGCCAAAGCCGCCGCCACGGACCCGGCTCATCAGGTAATAGGAGCGAAAAGTAGAGCGCAGACAGTCTCCATTCCGGTTTTTATAATAATCGGGACATTGTTCCTCGATTGCTTGTTTGGTCTTTGCATCTTCCAGACCGCCCAGTCCCCAACCCATAACAGATCCGGTATAGGCTACTAAAATAAAGCCTACTACTATGCCAATGGATAAGAGTTTTGTCAGTCCTTTCATGCTCTCATATTGTTGGATACTATGCGCGAATAGCTGCTCGGGATTTGTTCATCCACGCGAAAATGGCCAGGACGATACATCCCAGCAAACCGAATATATAAAACCGTGAAAGCATCACGCCCTGCTGCACACTCACGCGCAGCGTCCCAGCATTTGCGATCTCAGATTCGACATGTGCCTGAATATAATAGGTGCCGGATTCAGGTAGTTTAAATAACCTATCTGATGATTCATTGGATTCGGTCCACTGCTCTCCATCTTCGTACCCTGTATAGAAAAAGAAATCTGAATCTACCGTATTGATGAGCATGGAATCCTGATCCAGAATATAGGCAAAGGCAAAAAACTCGGTGCCATTGGGCATATTAAATGCTTCCAGACAAATACGGCTGGGCACTCCGGCCTCTATTGGAATCGGCTTAGATATTGGAAAAGAAATCGTCGGCTGAGAAAGAGAAGTACCAGAGATCGTGTAATCCTGGGAGAAAATAACATCGCCTACAGATGCAAAAGAAAACAAGAGCATCACCAGCATAACTACGGCTCCCAGCAGAGCCATCAGATTTACAAACCGCCATTTCCCTTCAATCTCTTTCATCCGCCCAATCTCGGCATTGTCATCAAAGGCTTCGACCAGCGTCCGCCGCCGGATCGGGGTCTCTTTAAAAAATTCGACTTCCTTAACCTGCCCGTTTTTATGGAGGCGCCATTCGGCAATAAAATCATTGCGTCCCTGCTTGAAAGAGGCAAATTTGATTTGGTCCCCAACCTGAATATTATAATTGGATTCTCCCTCAAAATGCATAACCGCAGCTTTCCCGTATTCCCGGACAACGCTATTGTTTTGATTGGAGAAAAAGCGCATCCGCAAATTGCTGGTCAGGAGTGAAGGCAATTCCGGAATAATCTCTTCGGAAATAGCATACCCTTCCCGGTCTTCGACCAGATAGAGGTACGTCCGGTCCCGGGAGATCAATAGCCATTCATCATAGATCCATCTCTCATCTGAATAGCCGGTTTCCCCCTCTTCAGACCAGTATTCTTTATAATCCATCCGCCACCGGGTCCGGGCGATCACCTGATAGTATTTACCCTGGAAAGTAACCATCTGCCCCAGCCGAATGAAAGACATCGGCTTATGAACATTGGGCTTCGCCAGCTGTTTGAGAATGGCATGCGCATCGGAGGTGGCATCCAGATAGGAGCCACAATAGGTACAGCCGACATACTGCGCACGCGGATGCAGGACTTCCAGCGCGTTTCCACAACTCGGACAGTCAAATTGTTTGACTGGCGCTATTCTGTCTTGCGTTTTGATGCTGCTATCCATATCAAGCCTTACCTGAATAGCCCATTAACGGGGCTATATTATACGATTGTGAGTTTATCTAATTCAAAAGGTTCTCCTACAAACAAGACCTGCTCATGCTTCATCAGTTCGATGCTGAGCACTTTTCCTTTCCAAATCCCATCAATAAAATCCACCTGCTCCCCAGGTAAAATTTGAAAGGGTAGCTCTCCCTCTCCGCCGTTGACTATAGAACGCCCTTTGGAAGTAATGAAGGTGGATTCCCACACACCATCCAAGGACTCATAGGCACCAACTGAGATTCTAGGAAAATCCAGTTTCTCAGTAAATCGCTTTTCCTCCTTAAACAGGGTAAAACTTCCATCATCTTCCTGAACCCAACCTTCGGAGCCATCATCAAGATAGTTCACATACCATTCATCCCAAAAACCATCCTCATAATCAAATCTGATTCGTCCCAACACAATAAAATCACGTCCCCCCAATCGGGCTTGCTGGCCGATCGAAAGCGTAGAGCCATAATCAATCAGGAGATGTTTTTCACCCGCTGCCTGCAGGGAATCTGCATGTAGAAAACTGGTCTGTCCGCAATGGAGGCAACACAGGGTTTTGGAACCTGGGTTTTGTTGTTTTACGGGTGCACCGCAGGAGGGACATACAAATTCCTGTGAAAACATGAATCAGATCAGCGTTATTTAAGTATACCGAGTCAAGGCAAGTTACTAAGTTCGCTCTACAATTCGGAATATTTTTCAACTTGGTTCAGATGAGCAATTCCGGAAAGTTAGCGACTAACGGAATCGTGTTGTCAACGGGTTCCTTGCGGGGGTCAATATGATATCCGTAAATATCAAATTCCGGAAAATAGGGCATTATCTCCTTATAGTAGGTATGCACCCCTTTTGTAGGCCAGAATGAGAGTTCATGAAAAACACGAACCTGGCTTGCAGAATGCGTTTTGAGAAAATCAAATACGAGTCCCGGGCTTCCCACATCACCGGAATATACGATCGATTCCTTTTTCTCCTGAAAGCAAAAGCCAAAACTCGGCATCCCTTCAATATGATGCCCCGTCGTGTCGATTACCTCAATTCCCGCAAGCGTATCAAGGGGTTGGAAATCTACATACAATTCAGGTCTGACGAGCGAAAAACTTAAAAAGTCGTATAATTTATCCCGAAATGCTGCGGTAGGATAGAGAATAACCGGCTTGCGGGGAGGGTCCAGAAAATAGTTGTGATGCAACACCAATGAGGCCAGACTCCCTGCATGGTCGTCATGAAGGTGGGTAATCAGGATGTAGTCAATCTGGTCTACCAACCCCTTTTCACGGATCCTGGCATAGGTCGTGTTTCCGCAATCCAGGAGAATAGTTTTCTCATGAAAAGTAAGCCATGCAGCAGAATTTCCATATTCTACATCAAAGGCGCCTCCCGTTCCGAGAAATTTGATTTGCATACCACAAGTTACAATTAGAATTCGTAAATTTTCAGCCTTTACCCGATGAGCGCATTTCAATCCGGATTACACTCATCGCTACACACAGGAGCTTAGTACGCATAGACTCCCGAAATAATTCTTTCAACATGATACAATCCATGACGGGTTATGGAGCCTCTACTCAGGCTTCAGATAATTACAAAGTCACCGTTGAGCTCAAATCTCTTAACAGCAAATATCTTGAGGTACAACTGAAATTGCCGCGCGCTTATATGAAATATGAGCATAAGCTACGTGCTCATCTAGGGAAGCAGTTGGAGCGGGGAAAAGTGCTCGTGTTACTGAATGTTGATGTAGTAAATGCAGATAAGAATAAACTCAATATCAGCACCAGTCGGGTACAGGGATATTATAAAGAATTAAAAGCCTTACAGGAACAACTTTCGTTGCCAGGTGATATCGACCTCAACTTTTTGCTTCACCTCCCGGATGTAATTCCTGTAGAAGCAGCCGTCGAAGATACCGAAGAGTGGAACCTCATCGAAACAGCAGCCTATGAAGCCTGCGATCAGTTGATCAAAAGCAGAAATACAGAAGGTCGGGCCCTTGATGAAGACATGAGTAACAATGTCCTCTCTATTGCAACGGCACTTTCTGAAATTGAGAAGCTCGCCCCAACCCGAAAAGAATATATCGAAACCCGCCTCGAACAATCTCTGACCGATATCCGCAAGCGAGTAGGCGATCTGGATCGTAACCGGTTTGAGCAGGAACTGATTTTCTATCTCGAAAAATTAGATATTAACGAAGAAATTGTTCGACTGACACAGCACATCCGTTACTTTCGGGAATTGCAGGCAGCTGATAAGAGCAATGGTAAAAAGATGCAATTTACTGCTCAGGAAATGGGCCGTGAAATCAATACGATTGGTGCCAAAGCCAATGATGCCGTCATCCAGCGTCTGGTTGTATCCATGAAGGATGCCCTCGAAAAAATCAAAGAACAAATCCTTAATATCGTCTAATAAAGGATTCCGGTATTTCGCATTGTCCCAATTGGTTTTCTCCGTATCTTAAAGGAGAGAATCAATCCTTATGCGGTCAATATTATTTTTTCTCATTTCTGCCCTTTGGGTGTTTTCCTGCAATGAATCCTTTGAGCTCAATGCTCCTTATGAGGATATCTGGGTGGTATATGGCGTACTGAATCCAAGTGATACCGCTCAGTATATTCGGATTTCCCGTGTTTTCCAGGTTGAAGGTGATGCCGTCGAATATGCCCGGGAAAATGATATGACCGAAAAAGGCCTCCAGGTTACCCTCACAGGAAATGGGCAATCCTATACCGCCACCCAGGTAGACAGTGTCATGCGTACGCCATCCGACGGAGAGTTTGCCCCTTACCTGACCCTCTACCGGATTTCGACACCCGCTGATAAGGAATTGGTCCCTTCTACGGTCTATGAATTACACATCCGCTCAGAAACGGATACGAGTCTGCATCTCTCTGCCCAAACACGTATTCCACCGGCCCCTACCTTGATCACCCCGCGGCTTTCCGGATCAGGAAGTAACCAATGCCTGCTTTCCGTTGCTTTTGAAGACAGTGCCCGCATCATTTTCAGCAAACAAATCTCCCTTGTTCCCAATCGGGCACATGGCTACCAAATCCGGATTCGATTCGCTTACCAGGAAAATGGAGTTCCTAAGGTTTATACCTATGGACCTACCGCACCTTTTTCCACCAATCGCAATTGCAACGGTGGAGTAGGGGCGAATAACCTCTGCTACCTATTTGATAATGGAGTTGTCATGAATGGCTTACGCGGAAAGTTGCGAAATGATCAGGCCAATTATCAATACCAATCCTTTCCAAGGTGCGGTACCCCTGCGGAGGTTTCCAAGGCACTCACCATTGAGGTTACTGCGATAGACACCATTTTGTATCGGTACATTTCCGCAAACGATCCGGGCTTTTTCAACATCAATACCATTCGGAAAGAATACACCAATATCAGGGGGTCTGCAAAAACAGTCGGCATCCTGGGATCGATTGTAAGTGATGAAACGCCCGTAACGCTGACGCCTTGTGGAGAATACTTATTGAGGCTGAATGGCGCTTCTGATCCCACCGCCTGTGACTAGTGCTATTCTGCTAAATAGTCCTCCATATAGGCAAATGATGGGGTGAATTTCCCTTTCCACAGGATTACTGCACGCTGTACGGCCAATGGTAGGCCAGATGCCTTAGGAGAAGTCGCATTAAAATCCGCCTTCAAAATACCTTCCAGCACGGATGCTAAATTGTGCCCAAATCCAGTAGAAGCATCTGCCGAAAATTCGCAGGGGAGGTTGGTTACAGCCATGACTGTAATCCCTTCCGCTTCAAACCCATCCCAGCTTTCATCCGTGTAGGGATCATACGTAAACACGGGATCATCAATCCAGGTTTCCTGTGAAAATTGAATCGCCCCTTCCGGATCGCAGGTGATATCGCCTATCACTCGCAGGGTTTGCGCATGCTCATATAAAGGCGCTGCATCTTCTCGGCTAATCAACCTCGGAAACTCGGGCGACCAAATGATGCAATTCATCATCATGGTACAATAGGGAAACACCTGGTCGATATTAGATTCAAATTGATCGGGTTCCCGGAGATATAACTGGAATTTTTCGTCAAATGAAAGGGATTCCAAATGATACTCAGAATCGGGCCTGAACCGAAACATATCCGGGATGTCCAAAACCAGCTTATATACTTTGTTACGAGAACCTGTGCGAAAGACCTTTGGCAGGTCTGCAAACTTGATTTCCTCTGCTGGCAACAAATCATAAATCTGCTGTGCGCCATGACTCGTTTTCCCATTCCCTAAAAAACAGGTGATCAAGGGGGGACGATCTACTGGTAGCCCCTGCTCCTCAATTTCAATCCCCACCTTCCGGATAAGGTCTTCAATGAGTCCCAGGTCTTCCTTTTCAATGGACTGCGGAATCGCCCTAAATGGGTGGGGAATCCCTTCTTTATTCAACCGCTGCCCCAACGCCCACATAGAATCAATCATGCCTGCGTACCCGGCAAAATAGGTGAATGCTGTTAAGACTCGTTGCTTCTTGTCGTCTGCAATCAATTCGTAGTCTATCAGTGTATTTTCCTGATTTACTAAGGTTTGCAGCAGTTGCCGGTTCTTGACCTGCCCTTTATGGGTATGGGAAAAGAATAGATAGGCTTTTTGGGGAATCAAATAGGGAATTCCTACTTCCTTTAATCCAAAAATCACCTGAGCAGATGACAAATCCTCTGTAATAATCGCGCCCGCTTTGGCAAAATCAGCGTCTGTAAAAGCACGCTTTACCTCTCCCGTCTCAGGGTTTGCAGCGGGCTGCACCAACAAAGAATGGCCCATGGCGACTATGTCAGCTGCCATATTCGGTGGAATCGCTACTCGTTTTTCGCCCTTTTTACTCAGATCCTCTCGACGAATACCTATGATGTTTTGTTGCATATTATAAATTCCATCAGCACGCCTGTTTATTCAGCGGCTTCTATTTCTGTTAATATTTCAATCAATTGATCAGGGTGATTGGTAATAATCCCATCCACTCCACTCTTGATACACTTAGTCATTTCTCGCTTACTATTGACTGTGTACGTAAATACCTTGAGTTTTGCCTCATGCGCCTTGCGAACAAATTTGTGGGTCAGTGTTCGATAATAAGGCGTGATCGTTGTTACCCCTTCATACTTCCCGATTCCCCCTGCTGCCATTACCAATTGATGAACCTCCACATCCGGTGCAATCTCCCGCACTTTCTGGACAGTTTCTGCCTCAAAACTCTGTACGACGACCCACGACCTCCCTTTAAATTCATCCACAATATCCATCACCGCCTGTTCCAAGCCTTCATACCGACCATTTCGCCCTTTTTTAATTTCAATCAATAATAATTTTTTCCCTTGCATCAAACTCATTACGTCTTCGAGTAAAGGAATCGGTTCACCGGCATACGCTGCTGAAAACCAGGCGCCTGCTTCTAGTTGTCTCAGTTCTTCCAGCGTCAAGTTCTCGATATCCTCCAATCCTTCTGTCGTGCGAATCACATCGTGATCATGCATAACGACAACTTTTTTGTCTTTAGAGTAATGAACATCTATTTCGATCATATCAGCGCCGAACTCCATAGCCTTTTGTATCGCGACAAGCGTATTTTCTGGAGCGATGCCCGATGCACCCCGATGGGCAATGACGATCGGTCGTTTATACGGCTCATTGTTTTGCATACACGAGAATAAACACATACACACAAAAAGATATCCAAATGTTTTCATACACTCAAAGGTAAGTGAGATTATCAATTTTCAAACTACATAAAACCGGATAGGGCAACAGTCAATATACTGCAAGCAATTAAATCTCGGATCAGGCGTTTATTATTTATTTACCGCTAATCATGTGTTCGAGATTAATGCTCTTGTCTCGCCCCCTATATCCAACTTTTACTTTTCGACGAACACTAATTTAATCCAAAATGAAAATAGTACGCGTGCTATTGCTGGCTCTGCTAGCGCTAGGTTTTTCAAATTTGCATGCTCAGGAATATGACTTAGCCATTGGCTTTCGGGCCGGCTCTGCAAACGGCTTAACCCTGAAACAATTTATCAGCGACCAGATCGCCCTTGAAGGAATGGTTCTCTATCGTAAGGGAGGTGCACGTGCCACAGCACTGTTGGAAGCACATTTTCCCATAGCAGACGACCTATCCATTATATTCGGCGGCGGCGGCCATGTCGGCTTTACTTCCTCAACCTTTACGGAAACCCGCTACACGCAATTTGCGGCGGGCGCTGACCTGATCGCAGGCTTGGAATATGTATTTCCAAGGAGTCCACTGGCAATTTCTTTTGACCTTAAGCCCTCTCTTGAGCTGATTTCGACCCCACAACTTTCTGGTAATAATGCAGGGGTAACCCTCAAATACCTACTCAGATAAACTTTCTTTTTTACGCAGATAATTCGGGAGATAGCCGTGCACATTCGGTTATCTCCTTTTTTTTATTCCCTATTTTTGCTGCAAGGCATTAGCTTCTGTTTGCAGTGCCTCATCGACTGTTTCAGGGATAATATGGGCATAATTCCCTCCACCTGCCTGAGCCAATTCTTCCAGTTGAAGGAGGGATTTAGAACCAATTTTTTTTCCTAGAAAAAAAACGGAAAGCGGAATCTCCCTGTCGTATTTACGCGCGACCTTCCGCAGCATAGATTCACTCAGCCGAAATGCCCCATCTGTCGCCAGGATGATGCGATTATTCCCCCCTTCAATAAAATGAGACTCGGCAGTTTGATAGGCAATTCTAACTCCCTGCCGCAGGTGAGTCTTCCCTCCGGGTCTCAGTTGGTCAATTGCACCCGAGATTTCATCGACTGCGGTTGCCGAAACGGGTGCAAGTACCAGACGCGAAACCCCAGAATAGCTCACTATCGAAATTTTATCTTCAGGATGCAGGAGGGGTAAGAGTTTGACCATAGCAGCCTTCAGCAAAGGCAGTTTCTCCGGCTTGTTCATTGAAGCAGAAATATCCAGCAGAAACACAAGATGATTCCGCCCTGTGTCCTCGTGAGGGTCTGTTTTTTGGGGGTCTCTCTCTTCCTGCTCCTCATTTTGGATAATTGTTTCCGGCGGCAAATCCCACACCCGAAACCACGGTACCTCTTCGACCTGTTGCAGCACATGCATATTTGCAAACTGAACAAACCCATTGTAGTAGGTGCTCATCCCATTATCATAATGGTTGTAGGCAGGCAATAATCGTTGGTTGTAATAATAATAGCCCTTACCATATCGAACCAGGGCGGGGTCCTCAACCTTATTATCCAGGAAATCATGGCCAATTTTCCAAATGTCCCTGCTATACTGAATCAGATATCGATATCCTGTAAGGTCACGACTATGATACAAATCCATTTTTTTCATCCGGGCGATTTGTGTTGCCTGATTGGCCTCTGCTGTGCGAATCGCGACGTCCAGTGCCTTTAACTGAATGGGAATCTCCGATTCGGGTGCATGCCGTACGCCCTGGATTAATTGCTGCGAATGAAATAACAAGGCAAGGAGGTCTCTCAATTCCAGATTCGGAGGGCCTGCCGCTTCCTTAAGCGAAAAAGCGAGTTTATCCCGCATCGCCTGGAAATCATGGAAGTATAATTCCATTCGACTTAACCATTTATAGCGCGAAATCAATTCCCGGGGAGTGATCAATGGGGCATCTTCGAGACTATGTTCCAGGGAATCTGAAACCTCCAGAATCCGGATCATAATAAACATCAGTTCATCCCGATGTTGATTTAATTCTGCACGTAACTGCTCGGGAATTTGGCCACTCTCTACCTTGGTCAACTCATATAAGCTTTCCAGGTTTTGGATCGCATCTCTTGCCCCGGCTACCCGCTTGCAGAGCCCTTGCCGCCAATTGAAATAGGCATATGAATGCAAAAATTCATGTACGCGATAGCCGGGTACTTCTGCCTGCTGCCCATTGTACCAGGCATATGAGTCCTGATTAAAAGCCGATAATTTATCCTGGATGACTGTTAGGCTATGAATGCATTCGTTTGTAAACGCCACGTAATGATTCAGCGCTGTAAAGCGTGATACGGATTGTGCATATGCCCCGGATAGCCCTGAGATAAGTACGAGTGCCAGGCCTAAGTAAATCAAAGACTTCCTCATATCGAAATTTACTGATAATAGCGGGAATCCAGAAGAGAAATCCGTGTAAGAACTATTTTAATTTGAGTTTCAGGAATTTATCATCAATGGATATCTTTAAATTATCCAATTTGACATACACTACAAGCTTCCAGCAATACCATGAAAACAAAACAGCGCTTAACACCAGGCATTACGCCGATCGCATATTTATCCCTCCATACGAAACTAGTAACCGGTATCGTCATGGGGGCATTTATCTGCCTCGCATGGCTAGCCCCCCTGATCCAGAATCCTTCATCGAAAGTGGATTCTTATGATAGGCTAGAGATACCCGCTGTGGAGAAACACGATAGCGCTGCTACCATTACCCGGTTGAAAATGGAACGATCTCAACCATAAAAATACCCCTGCCAGAAAATCTGTCAGGGGTATATATGATAAGTAATAGTTAGCAAAAAGTCTTTCTCAAAGGATTAGACGGTCATAATTTCACTCTCTTTGAGTTGCAAAATATCATCTACCATTTTTGAATATTCATTGGTAATATCCTGGACTTTCTTTTCCGCTGTTTTCACTTCGTCCTCAGATACACCTTCTTTCTGCAAGGCTTTCAGTTTATTCAAGCCTTCATGTCGTGAACTTCTGATGGCAATTTTTGAATTTTCGCCTTCCTGTTTGGCTTGCTTGACCAGATCTTTCCGTCGATCTTCTGTGAGATTGGGAATATGAATCCGAACCATCTCTCCATCACTTTGAGGATTGAAACCCAGATTAGCTTCCATAATGGCTCGTTCAATCGCGGGAATCATCTTTTTCTCCCAAGGAGTGATCGTAATGGTTCTTGCATCAGCAACTGCTACGTTAGCAACCTGATTGAGAGGAGTCGGATTTCCATAATAATCGACTGAAACGCCCTCTACCATTGCAGGCGTTGCTCTTCCTGCTCTGATCTTATTCAATTCGATCTTTAGGTGATCAATTGATTTTGTCATGTGGTCACTGGTAGAATCCAGAATGGGTTTAATGCTTTCGTCCATAACAATTTAGATAAATGATAAGCGCAGCGATAGGCACAAAATAGGAGGTTCAATTTATAATTTCTAGATAAGCATTCCTAGTAAGAAAATCGCTTTCAGCAATTTCAAAGCCGATTTCTCTTATGTGCTGGTAAATTATGCTTTCAATTTTTCCTTAACAATCTGATTTATTTCCTTCGGGTCCGCCTTTCCCTTAAACTGGCGCATCAACTGCCCGACAAAAAATCCCAACAAGCCCTTCTTCCCGGACCGGTATCGCGCAGCCTCATCAGGATGCTGAGCAATCAGTTGATCCATCGCTACTTCAATTTCATTTGAGTCTGAATCCAACAGTACATCTAAATCCGTAGCAATTTGCTGAGCAGATTGGCCCGGCTTCGCAATCATATGAGGAAAAACCTGATCTTTGGCAACCCCATGACTTATTTTATTTGTCTGAACCAGTTGAATCAAGGCTCCCATCCGGGCAATGTCTAATGGAAATTGATCTGCTGGTAAGCCCTTATTATTTTGATATTCCTTGATCGCTCCCAACACCCAATTACTGGCAAGGCGGGGTTCTCCGACTTCTTGCGCCAATGCTTCGAAGTATTCTGCTCCTGCCCGTCGTTCTACCAGCGTTTGAGCTTCCTTGAGGGGAATTCCCCATTCCTCCGTGTATTGGCGGAGCCGAGTTATGGGGAGCGTGGGTAAACTTGCCTTCAGTCGCTCCAATTCGGCATCCGAAATCACTAGTGGCTGCAAGTCCGGCTCTGGAAAATACCGGTAATCATCTGCAGTCTCCTTATCCCGCATGATTCGGGTGCAGGTAGCTTCAACATCCCAGGTTCGGGTCTGCTGCCTCACCGTCCCTCCTTCTTCCAATAATTGAATTTGTCGATCAATCTCATATGTAACGGCATCTGCAACATGCGTAAAGGAGTTCATGTTTTTGATTTCAACCCGAGTGCCATATTCGGTATCCGTTTTTTTCATGACCGATACATTTGCATCACACCGCAGGCTCCCTTCTTGCATATTGCCATCACTGATGCCCAGATAGCGGACCAGCTTACGCATTTCAGCCATCGCAAGCGCTGCTTCTTCCGGGCTTCGCAAATCCGGTCGTGATACCACCTCTACCAAGCCCACTCCTGCCCGATTCAGATCGAGTAGAGAATGCGCAGGACGCTGATCATGAATCGACTTACCCGCATCTTCTTCCAAATGAATACGCTCAATCCCTATCTGCTTATAGGTTCCGTCTTCCATTCGGATTTCCAGTATTCCATCTTCACAAATCGGGTCCCGGTCTTGAGACAACTGATACCCTTTAGGCAGATCTGGATAGAAATAATTTTTGCGGGCGAAATAGGTATACTGGTTAATTCGGCAATTCATTGCAAGCCCAATCCGGATCGCATGCTCGACGCTCTGCATATTAATAGCAGGCAGGCTCCCAGGATGCGCAAGCGTAATCGGAGATACATGTGAATTAGGGGGGCTTCCGAAAGTGAAGCCCTCAGTTGCAAACATCTTACTCTGTGTAAGAAGTTGCACGTGAATTTCCAACCCTATGACCGGCTGGTAGCCGGCAATTACTTCTGCAGTTACCATGGTGCATTTTCTTTTGCTGTCTCAAGCATGGTCTGAATAGCAAAAGCCTCCCTTCTGGAAGGCTTTTGCATACAATTCATATTCTCAAGAGACGCGTATACCGCCCCCCTGAAATACCTTAGTCCAGATGAAGCCATTCCTTCTTTGAAAGCAAGCCTTCTTCCTCTTCTTCGTGGTCGGGATCCGGCACACAACAGTCCACCGGACAAACAGCCGCACACTGAGGTTCTTCATGGAAGCCCACACACTCTGTACACTTGTGATGGACAATGAAATATACCTCATCTGAAACGGGCTCATGCTCATTATCAGCATCTGTTACCTCCCCATCTCCATATTTAACTTCTCCAGTTAAACCGGTACCATCTGAAAATCTCCAGTTGACCCCCGGTTCATAAATCGCATTGTTTGGGCACTCTGGTTCGCAAGCGCCACAGTTAATGCATTCATCCGTGATCATGATAGCCATATACGTTGCTTTTATGTTAGCGATTCGGGTAAAATTATATCAATTCGTCAAGATAACAAAAAGGAAGATTGAATGTTTTTCAATTCTCTTCAATAATTGAAGGCTCACCACTTGGTCTAATAAGCTACAAGCAATTGCATTGGTAGTTATCTAATGAGGGAATTCAGTCAGTTTTTCTTCAAAAATTCCCGAAACGAAATTTTGTTTGGGAAATTTCACCTTTTCCGACTTTTTAGCACGATCCTTGTGGTCTTTCGAATCCATTGTTTTACCTATCTGCGGCGTTTCAAACTCATGGTGTCTCACTATCCCGTCGAATCTTTGATTGAGAGTCTTTGCAGACTCAGGGATCGCTTGTTCCTGGAATTTATCCCGGAAGAGGTAATTAAGCACGCCATAGAGCAGAACCCGTGGTTCAGTCCTTATTATATACAACGAAGCCTCAAAGGCATTCGTTCGTGGCTCGATCGCGAAACACTTACGTCTTACTTACACACACATGATCCTGCTGTCCTTTCCCAAAAAATAGGGATCATTACTGCTGGTAATGTCCCACTTGTAGGGTTTCAGGATGTGCTGAACGCGATTTTGTGTGGCCATACTACGCTGATCCGACCTTCCCATCAGGATAGCGTGTTGATGCAATGGATACTCACCCAATGGCAAACTTTCCTTCCCGAACTGGAAAAACAATATTCACTCGTCTCACACATACAGGATGCAGATTTTATCCTGGCAACCGGGAGTAACAATACTGCCCGACACCTCCATTCACAATATGGAGCAGTTCAGCGACTCATTCGGCACAATCGATACTCGGTTGCGATCCTTGACGGATCAGAATCTGACGAACAACTTCATCGATTGTCTCAAGACATCTTTCTTTATAATGGACTCGGATGTAGAAATGTGAGTAATGTGCTCATCAGCCCGGAATTTGATGTTGATCGATGGGTTCGTATACTGGCAGCATATCCAGCAGCCTACCTAACTTCACATTACCAGCAAAAGCTAACGTATGAACGTGCACGTCTTGATTTATTGAATCAAGCATATATCGATGCAAAACACGTGTTAATAAAATATTCCAATGCGATTGATTTTGCACGCATGGGAATAATATATTTGATCAAGGTATCTTCAAAGGAAGAATCGATCAGGATCGTCCGGAAACAACAGGAGCACATTCAGTGTGTTGTTAACCTGGACACGGAAATCGGAGAAACCCAGATTCCAGGCCTGAACGATTTTGCGGACAACGTAAATACCTTAGCGCTCTTTGCAAACTTGAATTGACAATAGGAAGCAAAGCCCATACAAATAATGTATGTTAGGATTTGTGCTTTCAGGTAATGAGGTTTCGGACATGTTGTAGAAAAATCCTTACATCCTATCTGGCTAATTCTTTTATTATCGATATAAAATATTAATGCCCTGCTTAAATTTTGCCTAACTTTAAACCTGTTTAATTTGTGTCCCAGTATGATGAGACTTGCTAATACCTTCACTTGCTGTCGTAACTATCTGGCTTTACTTCTTGTATTTACCGTTCTTGGAAAAGTCAACTTAATTGCTCAGGAAGAGCAATCCCGTACCGGCTGGAATGCCCATCACTATTATGGAATTCCCGCAGGCGATAAACAAATTGCTTTTCTCGACCAATTTGAAGACAATCGTCACAATTGGGATATGAAGGCCTCTATGATGCGGGCCTACATGAAAGATGGGGATTTTTATTGCGAATCCTTTTCTCCACAGCCCATGACAAAAAAACACCTGGTTCACCTCAATCAGGTCGGAAATTATGAAATCGAGCTCCGTCTGCGGTATGTTCGAGGTTCTCAAAAAAGCGAAACCGGGCTCACATTTGGTCGAGACGCCCGAGGCAATGAGTTTGAATTCTTATTTACCCCAGAAGGCAGATACAGAGTCGTTCAAAATTCTAATGGCCAAAAGCGGGAACTCCAACAAGGTCGTGTATTCAGAGGCCTGAACAAATATTCCTACAACACCCTTTCGGTGCGAAAGATGGAGGATATCTGGTACTTTTTCATCAATCGGGAATATGCCACCCGAATGAATTCTCAGAAGCTGTATGGCTATGATTTTGGGTTCATTGTAGGGGAAAACATGGCGGTAGAAGTGGATTACCTGAAAGTAGCCGAGATTACTTCGATTGATGTTACCGGCCCTTCTATTTCAGTCATTTCGCCTACTATTGTGGGGGCAGATCCCATTACTCTTACCAATGAGCGGCAAACCATTAAAGGAAAACTGAGTGATCCATCTGGCATCTCATCCTTTACGATTAACAATAAGCCAATCAATCTGTCGGCAGATGGGGACTTCTCAGTAACAATTAAATCCCTGCCCGAAGGGATGACACGGATCGCACTAAGAGCTACGGATCGGTTCAACAATTTCACCACAAAAGATTTTGTATTAGACTACCGGCCTAAGCCGGAGCCTACTTATTCCCAGCGTCCGATTCATACGGCGCCAAAACCCAGTACATCACTGCCCCAGCATGCTACTTATCCAACCAAAACAAGCGGTCGGAATTTCCTTCTGCTAATCGGAGTAAACGAATATGACAATTGGAGCAAGTTGCATAATGCAGTCAGGGATTGTGGAGACATTCAAAATCTACTGACCAGTGATTATCAGTTCGATCGGCAAAATGTCATCACCCTCTATAATAATATGGCTACCCGTGAAAATATTCTGGAGACATTTGAAAACCTACAGGATCGCCTCACGGATAATGATAATCTTCTGATTTATTATGCGGGCCATGGCTACTATGATGAGAAGTCAGAGTTGGGATATTGGGTACCAGTGAATGCACGTCTGAATAAGATTCCTGATTTTATTCGCAATTCGACCATTCACGATTATGTAAAAACCATTCCCAGTCATCATACATTTTTGATCGCAGATGCCTGCTACGCAGGTTCTCTGTTCTCAAAAACCCGCGGGGTCATCAATGAGAATAATCGTTCTCGCTGGGCATTTACTTCTGGAAATATCGAAAAAGTATGGGACGGACAACCTGGACAAAACAGTCCTTTTGCACGGTACTTACTCAATATTCTCCGTAGCAACACCGGTTCCAGCATCCGTGCAGACCAACTCATCAATACAGTTGCAGAACTCGTAGCACGCAATACCGCACAAACCCCTGTTGGTGCGCCGCTGCAAAATGTAGGAGATGATGGTGGCGTATTTACTTTCATCCGAAGGGGAAAGTAATCCGAACAAAAAAATAGCAATCTCAAAAGCGGCTGTCTCATCCAGGCAGTCGCTTTTTTGTAGACTGTATGTCTCCTCGGCCACTAAAATCCGGGTAATATCGTATATTCGTTGTACACGTGCACATTTTATGTTTTTCAAGAAAAAACCAGATATCAAGCGTCTCGACGATGAGGAATTGGTAACCGCATATAAACGATATGAGGAGCCGGTTTACGTTGGGGAACTGTATGAGCGATATGCCCATATGGTATTTCTGGTATGCATGAAATATTTGAAAGATGAGGCCGAGAGTGAAGATGCGGTCATGCACCTGTTTGAAAAATTAATTGTCGACCTGAAACGATATGAAGTTCGTCGATTCAAGTTCTGGATTCATACAGTCGCTAAAAACCATTGCCTTGTGCTGATTGAAAAACGAAACAAACAGCGCCATAAGGTCGATGAATATCGCGAAACGGCACAAGCACTTGTGGAATCAGATCCTTTTCCGTCTCTTAATGGTGAAGACCCAAAAGAGGTTGAATTGAGACAATTAGAAGCAGCCATCAAACTGTTGAATTCAGAGCAGCAAATTTGTGTGGAGTTATTTTATCTGCAACAAAAGTGCTACAAAGAGGTGGCCGAGCAAACCGGATATACGCTAAAACAGGTAAAAAGCTATATTCAGAACGGAAAACGAAACCTAAAAAACCATCTGAGCAGCGTCAATGAGTGAGAAGTGGGACATATTTGCGGATACGAGATGCCCTTCCCTGGAAGTGCTCAACCGCTATCTGGATGACGGCCTGGACCTCAAGAATCAACAGCAGTTGGAACAACACATGCTCGATTGTCCAATGTGTACAGATGCCCTGGAAGGATTGAATCTCGTAGAAGATCGCACACAATTAGGTGCGCGGGTACACCGAATCAAAGCAGAGTCGAAGCATCGCTTATACGAAAATGCCTTGCAACGGGAGAATCCCAGCAAGCGGCGATCTCGTGTAAAACCTCGCCACTTCACTCAATATGCTGCCGCGGCGGCGGCGGCAGTTTTTATTCTGTGGATGTCTGTATTCATTTATCAGGACATGAATCAGGCTCAAAATGTATATGAGGAACACTTCGCAGAAGCTACAGAAGCCATAGCCCCACCTGCCTCCACGGAGGCAATTGCACAAACAGACTCTATGAGTTTGGGCTCCTCTACGACAAAAGAATCGGAAACAGAATTAATAGCTAAAGCGGAAGAGATCCGACAAACGACTCAACCCAAAACACCCGGTCTTTTACGAAAAGAAGTCGCTCCTAGTCCTCAGTTAGTACCCCCAACAGATGCCCCTGACAAGAGCCTGGAAGGTTCAGTGATCCTCCCTGACAATGAAATTGCGGAAGGTGCAGTTGATGATGAGCTTGGGGCTGCAAATCAATTCAGAGATGATTTTGCGAAGGAAGAGATCGAACGGCTTCCTGCCCGATCAACCGTTACAGACTCGTTTGTACAACAACCTGACCCAACACCTACCTCAGCTACGCTTGATGAAGTACAAGTAACTGCATCTTCCCCTCGAAAAGAAAGAAAACGAGAGCGGCAGCTTGCACAAGAGCAGGTGCTTTCTGGTAGCAAACAAACCTATAGTAATGCTCCTGTCGTGGCAGAAAGAGCCAAAAAAGACCAACCTATTGCAAATTATAGTCAGGCGCAAGGTGTCCAATTAAGTTCTCCCTACCAGGATTCTGATATGATAACGGCACAAGCACTCTACTCACAGGGAGAGTTTGCTGCTGCGATTCAACGTCTGGAACTTGTTCTGGACAAGTATCCAGCTTATGTAGCTGCTCATTTTCTTCGAGGAAATTCACATCTGGAACTCGGGCAGCCCAGTCAGGCAATTCCCTCCTTAAAACTCGTAGTGGAAAGCGCTGATAAGACTTATTTTGAAGAAGCTCAATGGAAACTTGCTGGTGCATACCTACTACGCAATCGCAAACAGCCTGCAAGGAAGCTCCTTAAGCAGATTGCAGACGCCGGGGGTATCTATAGCGAGAAGGCCCGTTTAGCCCTTGAGGACCTCTAGCAATCAGCCAAAGTCCCCTTTAGCTCCCCAGTCACTTCCCGAATCCCTGCAATATCTGTAAATTTGCAGTATATCCTAATAAGCATACCTGAGCCCCCACAATGGAACCAGACAGTACGTATCGGATTTCGCTCCCTCAATTCGAAGGCCCGTTCGACTTACTCTTATTTTTTATTGAACGGGATGAACTCGATATCCATGACATTCCCATAGCTACCATCACCCGGGATTTCCTCGACTACATTACTAAGATGCAGTCAATGAATATAGAGCTGGCTTCTGAGTTTATTCTGGTAGCTGCAACGCTGATGCGGATCAAAGCTAAGCTTTTACTCCCCAGACCCGTAATCAATGAAGAAGGAGAAGAGGTTGACCCACGGGAAGAATTGGTCAAACGCTTATTAGAATATAAACGATACAAGGCTGTATTGGAGGAGATTGCTAATCTTGAAAACACACAAGGCAAACGCCAGGAGCGCGGATACGGAAAAACAGAAGAGAAACTCTTTCTCAAATCTGATTATCCAGAGGAAGAACTCGTTGGAATGGACCTATATGCAATCATGCGAGCCTTCAAGCGGGTCTGGGAGCGCCATAATGAGCAACTTTCTACCCCCACACACGTGATCAGAAAGTACCCCTATGACATCGCACAGGTGAAAGGTACACTACTGACCAAATTATCACATGGCAAACCCATTGATTTTATCGCTTTTATCCTGGAGGAGCAAAGCCGGGTATATGCCGTTTTTAGCTTCCTAGCAATCCTCGAACTCGTTCAAACCCAAATGATTAGCATCACAGTAGGAGAGGGCTTTAATAATTTTTGGATCAGTGAAAAAAGAGCAACCTGAAGTAACTCCTTACATTCATACATTTTTTTGTATATAAAATTTGCTTCATGGAATAATTAATACTAGATTTGTATTAATTCTTATTAGGCATTACGCCAGATACAGAAGCTAGGGGTTAGGGTTGACTCTCCCGGAACGGGATTGAGTCCCCTAATTTTTTTTTAGGACCACACATTTACTAATCAAAAAAAGCCATCCCATTAGGGCTGGCTTTTTTCATTTCTCAAGGCGGCTAGTTGAGAATTGTACTTATTGAAATCTATTCTTTATTACGGGAATTCAGCTTCAGTGTTACTCAATCCCTGGTTTCCGCTTCGCCAACGGGATAATTTCCGGAATTAAGAGGACTTATTATTGAGGTTATAAATTATCGCGGCCCCCACGCCTACTGTGTGAAGCTGTTTTTGTTCTGTACCCATAGGCTGCAACCCCCACTGGAAATATGGCTCTAACTCAAGAGAAAGTCGGTTGGAAACTTTATACTCAATTCCAGCTGCTGCCTGAATATTACCCACATATGTATTCAGTGTGAATCGTTGATTCGTCGGGATGTGCTGAGCCCGATCAACATTTCGGCTAATTCGGTCCGAATTCTCAAAAGACAATGGATTATACCGCACGTAGGTCTCTTCCAGGGTAACCATGGTTGCAATACCAGCCTGTGCATACAGTTGTACCTTTTGATTTTCAGTGGCCGGGAACCGATAACGAACCAGAACAGGAACTTCCAGCGATTTTATTTTGGCATCGAGTATATTCTCCCATTGTGTGCGGTCATTTGCAAAAATATAGTAGTTATGACTCAACTGTTTATTTGTAAAAGATATACCAGATACAATACTCCAGGCATCGTCAAATCGAATTTCGGCACGTAGGCCGACGGCATATCCCGGCTTGCTTGCATCGTTCAATTCAGCCACACTGTGAGTAGATCCTGTGTAGATTCCTAAGCGAACTTCAGGATTTTTCAGGTTTACCCGAGAATCCAGATTGGGAGCATTCTTGCCCAATAACTCTTCAAAGCTCGATTGGAAAAAACCTAAGCCTAATGCCTTATCTTGATGAGAAATGGCAGTTAACTCAATATCTTTTCTTGATTTCCGATTATGTAGCATCAGGCGTGGACTCGTATGATCAGCTGTTTCCTCCTGAAGTTCCCCTAATACGTTTACCTCCTCTGCAGGTCCTACGGAAGCCAGCGTTGTGGTTAGTGGAATATCTTGCTGCAAAGTGGTAGATGCTATATCAATTGCTTCTATCGGATTTGTAAAACTGTTGGAGGAAGCCGCTTGCTTGGCTAATTCTCTTTCGGTCTGTGTCACGGCTCCAGCTATTTCTGATACAGGCTCCTCATTTGATTCATCTGTATCAGTTTCGCGGCTGCTAACAATCGCATCACGAGTCTGATTGGGCGAGGAAGCACCTGTATTATTTCCTGTGGTTTCAGTTTCTGCAGATGCAAGCTTTTCTTCCAGCGGAACGACTTCAGAGGCAAGCTCAGTTGATGGCCAGATTTTTTCTGACAGCACTTGTAAGCTTCCAACTCCCAACATAGCCAATAAGATAAAGGAAGCCGCAACAGCATAAGTCTGCCAACGCACGTACCAGGCTACTCCATCATCGTCATCTGCAGCATCCAACACGGCGGCCATACGTAGCCACTCCATTTCGTGATAAGCAGTAGAATAAGTTTCGAGTTTTTCCTGTACAACCTGATCGAAAGCAGGGACCAATTCACGGTCTATCAAGTCCCAATCTGCGGCCATTTCTGCTTCTGGTGAAAAGCCAGCAAATTTATCGCGAATCGCATCATCGAAATTGTGGTCAAGTGCATTGACCATAAGCGGCCAGTCACTTAATGGTCTTAACGGAACCGAATGCTCTTCAAGCCTTGCCCGAATAGAGGACTCTAATGAATCATCCAGCAATTGCGCCATACGTGCCCAATCCGCCGGATTAAAACGAGAAGTGAAGTGGGTGAGTTGTTTTCGGATATAGGTATCAAAAGGCGAATCCAGGTGATTTGCCATGAATTGCCAATCTCCCAAATCGAAGGGAGCTTCATACCCAACCAGCTTGGTCCGAATCTGCGAATCCCAATCCGCTTGATCCAGTTCTGCAGCAATGAGTGCCCAATCTTTCTGTTCAAATTGGGCCTGATAGTCTGCGAGTATATCCCTAATATGTTGTTCAAATTGATTATCAGGCATAGTTCTCCCCCTCAATTTTTCTAACGATCCGAGATTTCAGGACCATGTTTTGCAACTTTGCCCGGGCTTTCGCCAGGTTCGATTTTGAGGTTCCTTCACTTATTCCCAGCGCTTTTCCGACTTCTTTATGTGAATATCCCTCTATTACGTATAAGTTGAACACAGTTCTATATGCAGGAGACAATTTCTGGACCAGTTTCAATATTTCTTCAGCGCCCATGTCTGCCACTACATCATGCGCATCTGTTTCGTGAATGGCATGATTAATTTCTACCAGATTAGGATGCTTGGCATTCTTGCGATAATGATCGATCGCTGTGTTGATCATGATTCTTCGAATCCATGCGCCGAGATTCGTCCCTCGTGAAAATTTCACCAGGTTCCGAAACACCTTCATAAACCCTTCATGCAAGACGTCACGTGCTTCCTCCCGATCATTGGTATACCGCAGGCATACCCCCATCATACTGCCATAGTACCGTTCGTACAGCAGTTTCTGGAATTTGCGGCTCCCATTCAAGCAGCCCTCAACAATCTCATCTTCGTGATAATCTGTAAATCTCATGTTCAATATTTTATAACGCCCTTGCTCATGCCAGGGTTGCTTGAAAAATAGAAGGAGAAAATAGATTAAGGTGTGTATAACATGTATATATACTAATATATCGAAAAAATCACAATCGAAATTGAACACCCTTTGCCTATCCCGCTCATTCTGCTCAACAGATATTCAATTTTTGCAATAATATTACCCTTAAAAAGAATGAACGCATCGTATTGACTGGCAAACATTTCCCTCCAAACATATTGTGTATCAGGGCTTGCCGATTTTATCTTACCTCCCAGCTTGTTTCATGCAGGGGTACTGGTTAGCTTTATTGTGTATTTTTTATTAATTTAAAATTAGAATCAGCATTTCAGCATCGTGGCAGGGGTATCATTTTAATATTCTGGCGCCCATCATTCTCAAACGAAAAATTAGCGGTGAACGAACAAATTGCGACAAAACCTCAGGAAACTGAACTTTCGCAGGCATTAAAGAAGTACTTTGGGTACGACTCATTTCGGGGTAAGCAAGAAGAAGTAATAGAAAATGTACTTGCGTGTGAGGACACATTTGTCATCATGCCTACCGGTGCAGGTAAATCCCTTTGTTATCAGCTACCTGCTGTGATGATGGAAGGTACTGCTCTGGTTATTTCCCCCCTTATCGCCTTGATGAAAAACCAGGTAGATCAGCTTCAGGCATTTGGTATCGAAGCTGGTTTCCTCAACAGTAGTATGAACCGGGCTGACTATGAGGCTGTTAAACAAAAAGTCCTCAATCGCACACTCAAACTATTGTATGTTGCACCTGAATCACTAGTCAAGGAAGAATTCATTGACTTCCTAAAACAGGCCGATGTGAGCTTTATGGCTGTGGATGAAGCCCATTGTATTTCTGAATGGGGACATGATTTTCGGCCAGAGTACCGCCGGATTCGCGAGATTCTCATCCAACTGGGAAATGTCTCCGTAGTAGCGCTTACTGCTACTGCAACGCCTAAGGTCAGACAAGACATTATTCAAAATCTGCAGATAGAAGGGTCAAAATTATTTCTGACCAGTTTTAATCGGGAGAATCTCTACTATGAAATCCGGTCAAAATCCACAGGAGGAAACGCGACTACGGAGATCATCAAATATGTCAAGCAACATCAGGGAAAATCTGGAATCGTCTATTGTCTGAGTCGAAGAAAGGTAGAAGAAATCGCTGAAATCCTGAAAGTAAATGGGATTAAAGCGGTGCCTTATCATGCAGGCCTGGATTCCAAAACCAGATCCCGACATCAGGATATGTTTCTGAATGAAGACATTCAGGTTGTAGTGGCCACTATTGCATTTGGTATGGGAATCGACAAACCAGATGTACGCTTTGTCATCCACTATGATGTCCCTAAGAGTATAGAGAGCTACTATCAGGAAACCGGACGCTCGGGTCGGGATGGCCTGGAAGGGAACTGTATTCTTTTTTATGACTTCAACGATATCGTAAAGCTGGAGAAGTTCATGAAGGACAAACCCGTCAGCGAGCGGGAGTCAGGACGGCATCTTCTCTATGAAATGGCTGCATTTGCAGAGTCAGGAGCTTGTCGGCGTAAATTGATGCTTCATTATTTTGGAGAGCGGTTTGATGACAGTAGATGCAATGGTCTCTGTGATAACTGTCGGTATCCAAAAGAGACTTTTGAAGCCTCTAATGAAGTCAAGCTCGCACTCGGGGCAGTTGCTGACGTCAATCAAAAATTTGGGACCACTCATCTGGTCAATATCCTCCTTGGCAGCAACAACCAGCAAGTCAGCATTTATGAGCATGATCAGCTCGCTGCTTTTGGACAAGGAAAAGAATTAGACGACAAGGACTGGAAATCTATTTTCAGTCAGTTGATCATCAATGACTACCTGGTAAAAGATATAGAGGATTACGGAATGATCAAGCTGGGGGATAAAGGAAAAGCATATCTGGCTGATCCCAAACCCATTACCCTGGTCAAGTATCAAAACCTGGAACAGGCTAAGCGTTTAGCCGAACCCTTGGAAGATTTTAAAACATACGATGTAGAACTTTTTGAGAAACTCAAAAAACTACGGAAAAAGGTCGCTACTGATCGAAAAATCCCCCCTTATGTGATTTTTCAGGATCCTTCTTTGGAGGATATGGCAACCAAGTATCCGACCACCGTTGAAGAGTTTCAAAATATCACGGGAGTAGGTGGGGGGAAAGCAAGGAAATTTGCTGCCCCATTTATCAAACTGATTGAATCCCATATCAAAGCAAATGGGATAGAAAGAACTGCAGATGTCATCGTTAAATCAGCAGCTCGCAGATCTATGAATAAATTATTCTTCATTCAGCACATAGACCGGCGCACACCGCTGGACGAGATTGCGGAAATGAAGAACATGTCCTACTCCGAATTACTCAACCATATCGAGCAAATTGTGTACTCAGGGACCAAACTGAATATCGATTATTTCATATTTGACCAAATGGATGAAGACAAGGTAGATGATGCCTATGATTATTTCATGTCTTCAGAAACAGACGATTTGGATGCTGCACAGGATGAATTAGGTACCGACTATTCTAAAGAAGAAATTCAAATGGTACGGATCAAATTCATTTCCGAAGTAGCTAATTAATCCTTCACGTAACCCATAGGGGCAGCGTTTACGTACCTACAACATAGCAGTTAACATCTGTTAATTCTGTGTTTGGAGGCAAAATGTCTTTTCCCTCGCCAGGTAAATATTTTTATTCTGGCCTCGACTTTGTAATTTTGCGACAGTTTCTTAGTATAAAATACGCGACATGAATCTATCAAAAGTATTGGACGGATTGGAAGATAAATTCTATGGTGAATGGGAAGAAGATAAAGAGCAGCTGTTTGAAGAGCTGAATACTATTCATCGGGAAGTATTAAAAGATAAAGACGAATTCAGTCGGTTTATTGTCCAGATATATGACCGATTTGGAGGTTGCTACATTCCTTTTGTGTTCTGGTCCAAAATGTCGCAATACATGGAAGAGCCTGAGCAAAGAACCTATCTATTTGAACTGACGCGGGCTTTTACCAATTCTGACTTTGATGAAGCAGAGCAGAAAAAGATGAAGCCGCTTCTGATTACCTATTTTGCCCGGGAAAAGCAGTTTGAGCTCGATAAGATTCAAACCCTCATTGTAGAGAAGGCACACCCTTCGGTAAAGGAATACTTTTATAAACTATTCAACTTTGTTAGCAAAAACGAGCGGGCAACCGCTATGTATTGTGAGAAATTTGAAATCCTCAAAAATATATATCCTGATTTCAAGATGATGAGCCTTCCGATTACTCAGCTAAAAGAGCAGGTGCCACAGGCATAATCATTTTAATGAATACAAAAAAAGCCGATGCACAAGCATCGGCTTTTTTTGTAGGGTGCAAATAATGAACGCTTTAAATAAGAAAACTACCTTTTTACTCAGATTTCATGGGATTTGGCGGCCTTACTTCCCTATCTCACACATCTAGGCTCCCCTTCAGGTCAGGAGATGCTCCCCTATTTTATCTACACTTCACAAATAAATCTAAGCTGCCTATTTCGCCTCTTTTTGCAACTACCAAATTCTGCAAAAACCCAATAATCCTGAATTTCAGCCGTTTGGCCAATAATTCACACCGATGAAACGCCTGGAACAGAATTCTCTACCAAAAACTCCTTACTTGTAGCCTATAATTGTTAACGCGGTTATTCTAATTAGGGAGGATAACATAATCCTCATTATCGTAATTTTATATTCACAAAATATAACTTTTGTGTAGGAATGTTATGCCTCCACATTAGTTAATGGTGATTATATAAACGAGGCCATGTAGTTTTGACCCAGTAACCTAACGTCATCTATCTCATGATTCAACGTATCGAGGCAAACGCCCAGGAATGGAAACTGCTCCCCTCTGCTTGGAAAGCTATCTTTGCCGAAAGCCTGGAATTAGAACAAACTCTGCAAGAGCAGGACATGGCTCATCTATCTTCAATTCAGGAACTGGATTGCAGTAATGCTGAAGTAAAAAGTCTCGAACCCCTTAGATTTATCCCTCAACTGGAACGACTTTACTTAGGAGATACGCATGTCAGTAACTTGTGGGCTATCCAGACACTCAATAGACTAAAAGAGCTTCACGCACCTTTTGGGCCGATCAAAAGCCTTTCTATCCTGGATGGAATACAGTCTCTGGAGATTTTGGATATTTCTTATCCTTTCAAGCCCTATCGAAACATCAGCCCTTTAAGTGATATGGTGAATTTGCGGGAACTCTACTGCAATGCCTGTGGAATCACTTCCATGCATCATTTTATGGCACTTCCACATTTGGAGGTTTTATGCCTACATTTCAACCCCATTCCGGAAGCAGAAATTGCAGCATTTGAAGAACTCATGCCTAACTGTAAGGTGTTATTTTGAGGGCTCGATTGATTCAAAAATAGCATCTCCCCACAAATCTTCAAGGCGGTAAAATTCCCGTTTTTCCTTTTGGAAAATATGCACGATTACGGAGCCGTAATCCAGAAGTAGCCATTCGCCCAATTCGTACCCTTCGCGTGAGATCGGCCGTTCATCCACTTCTTTCATCACTTTCAGTACAGAATCTGCAAGCGACTGTACATGGCGATCTGAAGTACCGGTACACATAACGAAAAAGTCGCAGATTGCGCTCTCGACATTTTTCAGATTCATTCGCACTATATCCTGTCCCTTAATCTCTTCCAGTCCTTGTATTACGACGTTTGAGAGTTGTGTAGATTCCAGTACTATTTGCTTCATTGGCAATGATTTTTACATCTTGTGGATTCTCAGGATATATTTTCCTGAATAAGCAAAGATAATACAATCAATGTTTGATACCTTATTCACCGGAAAGAATTTTATCAAACTCGCTGAAGCTGCCTCAACCAACAGTTATGCCATGCAATTGCTGGCTTCACACCCAGTGGACGGCACTTTGATTTCAGCGACATCACAACTGGCCGGCAGGGGACAATCTGGCAATCACTGGGAAAGTGAATCAGGCAAAAATCTGACCATCAGCCTTATTTATTATCCCCACTTCCTCAAAATTCGGGACATTTTTTACCTCAGCAAACTCATTTCATTAGGCCTTCGGGATAGCATTGCCAGGATGCTCCCAAAGCAAACGGTACAAATCAAATGGCCAAATGATATTCTGGTCAACCAGCAAAAGATCGCCGGGATTCTGATCGAAAACCAGCTGGAAGGCAGCGATATTCGCGTCTCTGTGTCCGGGATTGGACTCAATGTGAATCAGCGGGATTTCTCGCCCATTATCGCTGCGCGCACTTGTTCCTTGCGCCATTTTCAGGAAAAGGATCTGGACTTAATGGAAGTACTGGGTTCCGTTTTGAAAGAAATAGAAGTACAATACCTGCATCTGAAAAATGAAAAATTTGCGCAATTGGACAGGGCATACCTCCAACATCTTTTTGGTTATCAGGAAGAAATGACATTTCGGGTAGATCAGCAGCTTGTGCAGGGAATGATTATCGGAGTAGGGAAACAAGGCCACCTTGCCGTCAACCTTAGTGGAAAAGTGCGTCATTTTGAGATCAAAGAGATCGAATTTGTCTACGGTCAGCAAAAAGGATAATCAGGAACTCCGCTGTCGGACTACCTCAGCCATTGCGATTCCCGCAGCGACTGAAACATTCAGCGAACCAATCTGTCCCTTCATCGGGATTTTCACCAATTGATCGACCCTTCTCAGCAAACTGGAGGATACCCCTCTTTCCTCAGAGCCCATAATCAGGCATTGAGATTCCTTACAATCTACATCGTAAATCGTCTCGGAAGCTTTTTCCGTAATCGCCGTGTGCTTCACGCCATAGGTTTGCAAAATCAAGGTTGCATCTACCAGATTTGGGATCCGGCAAACAGGGATATGATGAAGCGCCCCGGCAGAGACCTTTACCGCATCTGCATTGGCAGCTGCAGCTCCACTTGAGGGTACAATGATCCCATGTGCCCCCATGCATTCAGCGGTTCTGGCAATCGCGCCAAAATTGCGCACGTCTGTAATTCCATCCAGCATCACTAAAAAAGGAATCTCTCCCCGTTCGATAACAGCCAATAGGAGCTCTTCCAGCCCTTGATAAGTGATCGCCGCTGCAAAAGCTACCACCCCCTGATGATTAACAGCAGGGCACAGGCGATGCAGCGTGGTATCCGGCACCATCTGTACCGGGATGCCAATCTCATGCGCGGCTGCCTTAATTTCACGAACGCGGGCATGGGCACCACTCCGGCTAATCAGGATTTTATCCAGCGAGCGATCTGCTTCCAGCGCTTCAATCACCGGGTGAACCCCATAAATGAGGTTCCCAGGCATTGATTTTGTTTTTTTCTTATAGGGTTTGTCCATCATATTTCTCCGTTATCTGCCCTGCATTTCCTGTAAGAACAATGAGCCATCGTCTCGACCTGTAAGCGTTTTGATCGCTTCAGCAATCGTATTTGCTTCTTCCATTTTTCCTTTGCTCACCAAAAATTGAATGGCATACAAACAACCATTTAACGAGACATCTCGCTCTGCAAGTTTCTTTCCCGCTTCAATCTTAATCCTCAATGCACGTAATCCTTCATCTTTGGCTCGGTTGAACTCAGCCTCAGCCATATCTTCCAGACCTGCCCGGTCCAGCATCTGTCCTTGCATAATGAGGAGTTGCATTTCCCGGGGAATAACCTTGTGAGGAATTTTCTCTTCCGCAAAGGTCATCAGCGTTCTGATTTTTTCCTGTTTAGCTGCAACCTCACTCGTATTGTCAATTTTTTCCTGTCTGAGAGAATCCAGTAGGGTAGGGGCGGCATCTGCCTGGGTAGAAAGGAAGAGGTCAATGGAGCCATTCCGCTCATTCAGCTTCCGAATCTGCTCTCCGTAGCTACGTGAAAGCCGGAAAAAGGAATTCCGGTAATTCCCGATGATAACCCCTCGAATATGCTCGTCAAAACTTACACTCGGATCATTCAGGCCATCATACAGGAAATTGTTGAGCAAATTATCATACATTCGCTCCTGCCCAATTCTGCCATAATACATATCATTGGCTGTCTCATCCGATTTTTTCAGTGGCAGCACCCGATACGCAAATCCCTCCATTCTGAAAAAATCAACCAAATTCATGAAACTCGATGGATTCATCGTATTGGCAAAATATACAGGCCGCTTCCAATCATCATTGGCAATATTCCGGAGCATATTAATGATGACGGAGTCCTTTCGGAAAATATAGGAATTTCGGCTGCTTCCACGCGCTTTGAAGTCCCACTCCATTTCAGTTTCGGCGAGCTGGGCCTCTTTTTCCGAGAAGGCACCCGACTCTTTAAGGGCCTGTACATTGACCGGAAAAGTGACTTTTCGAGAAGCGTAGGGTTGAACAATGATGCTTTTATCTCCTACATAATCCCGTTTATTCATTGTAATCGGCAAAGCACTGGCTCCATTTTTTTCATGCTGCATCTGGTCGATATACCAGTCAGAAATGAGGAGCTCCAGATTAACGACACGCACATCAGTCCTAACTCCCTCTACCTCCTGAATGTACCATAGCGGGAAGGTATCATTATCTCCTCCTGTGAACAAGATTGCATCCTTTTCACAACTGTTCAGCAAATTATACGCAAACTGCTTGTCGATATATCGCCCACGGCGAGTATGATCGTCCCAGTTTTCAGTTGCCATGAGCAGGGGTGCTGCCAGGCAGATTGCTCCTACGACATAGGGCGTTGCTTTTTTGAGCCATACCCGCATCAGGTCCATCAGAAACAGTGAGCCAAGCCCTATCCACATACAGAAAGTCTGAAAAGAGCCTGCATAGGAATAATCTCGTTCTCGCGGCTGGACCGGATATTGATTCAGATAGAGAATGATGGCTATTCCCGTAAAAAAGAATAGCATGCCGATGATCGCTGCGTCGCGTTTATTGTTGACAAACTGCCACAGGAAGCCTAATATTCCCAGGAAGAAAGGCAGATAATAGTAATGGTTATTTCCTTTGTTTCGGGTTTCTGTCCGGCGGAGAATTCCTCCTTCCCAATCGGCATCCTGCACATCACTCACCCGCCCCACAAAATTCCACATAAAATAGCGGAAATACATGTGATTGAGCTGATACCCCAGGAAGAATTTAAAATCCTCTCCTCGGGTCGGCCGGTCATCGGCGGGATTATCCGCGTCGCTCCCCCTGCGCTTCACAAATGATTTATATCCAAAGGGCCCGCTGTAAGAACTGGGCCTGCTGGATTCATACATTCGGGGAAACCAGACAATATCCCGGTCTCTGTACTTATATTTTCGATTTTCAGTATCCTCAACATACTGACCGACCCCGTCCAGCAGGATATATTTCATCCCGGTTACCTCAAACTTAGGGTATCCACGTGCGTCCCGGTCGATCTGGCCATTATATAGCGGCCCTTTCAACAAAGGCCGATCCCCATACTGCTCCCGGCGCATATAACTCAGGAAGGTCAGCAGGTTCTCGGGATTATTCATATCAATCGGAGAGTCCACCCCCGAACGGATGAATATGATGGAATAAGAAGAAAATCCAATCATAATCATCATGACGGACAAAACCACCACATTCAATATCGCCAGTCGCTTTCTGATACTATATAATAAGGAACCAATCAAAGTGCCCAGGATTAGCAATCCAAATATAGCAGCTCCTGTTCCCATAGGCAGCCCCATACCTCCGCCCGGTTCTCCGGCTGAAGGGGTAGTTCCCGTAAATAGTTTTTCAAATTCCCAGGCGATACTGAAGGTATATTGGATAATTCCGTATTGGATAAATGCCAAAATCACAACAGATATTCCCAGAGTAGTAATCAGCCCCTTCCAGGTAAAAGAAAATTTCCGCAGGTAAAACACGGTAGCCAGGGCTGGAATAGTCAGGAGATTAAGCAGGTGAACCCCAGTCGATAATCCCATCAGATAAGCGATCAGGATGATCCACCGCCAGTGTCCCGGCTCGTCTGCACGCGCTTCCCACTTAAACATCAACCATACGACAATGGCCGTAAAAAAGGTACTCATCGCATATACCTCTGCCTCTACTGCATTGAACCAAATCGAATCCGCAAAAATACAAGTAAGCCCGGCAATTGCGCCCGCCATCATTCCGCCGACCAGTTTCATCTGATCCGGCATATCTGATTCTTTGAGACCTTTACGTGCCAGAATCGTCACTGTCCAACAAGTAAACAAAGCGGTAAATGCACTCGATAGGACGCTCATCAGATTGACCATAAAGGCCACCTGGGTCACATCGCCGAAGGCAAACATGGAAAAAATTCGCCCCAGGATCAGAAAGAGAGGTGCTCCGGGTGGGTGGGTTACTTCCAATTCATTTGAACAGGCAATAAATTCTCCGCAGTCCCAAAAACTAGCAGTCGGTGCGACAGTCAAGAGGTAAACGATCAAGGCGACGAGGAATACGCCCCAGCCCGTCAGGTTATTAATTCGTTCGTAATTCATTCGGTATGGTTCCATTCGTTCGTGCGGCGATTTGCCGCATATTGGCACGAGAGAGGAAGTTCGTTGCAGCCTTTTCGATTATTGGCAACAGGACTTTCATTTTCTGATACCCCTATTTCGATTTGGCGTTCAAAGTTACAAAAAAAGCCCAGACCCACGACAGGAGAAATCCCCCGATTCTCTTCCGATCGTATCAAAATTTTCCTATATTTGCCTAATAATATTAGCTTTACTAAAAATTATAACCATCTCTCTGGAACCGGAATTAAAATATGGCAGACAAGGGTACTAACGGCCAATCCGAGCATGATGAAGCACTTGCCCATGTTTCGGGCATGTATGAAGACTACTTTCTCGATTATGCCTCTTATGTGATTTTGGAGCGGGCAGTCCCTCTCCTGCAAGATGGACTCAAACCGGTTCAGCGACGCATTCTTCACTCCATGAAGGAGATGGATGATGGTCGCTTTCATAAAGTTGCCAATATCATTGGTCAAACGATGCAGTACCACCCGCATGGAGATGCTGCAATTGGGGATGCACTGGTCAACCTGGGCCAGAAAGATTTGATGATTGACTGCCAGGGAAACTGGGGAGACAATCGTACCGGAGACCGTGCCGCTGCTCCTCGCTATATTGAAGCGAGGCTTTCCAAGTTCGCGTTAGCCGTAGGGTTCAACGCCAAAACAACTGATTGGCAGCTCACCTATGATGGGCGGAAAAAGGAACCGATCGCCTTGCCCATGAAATTTCCAATGGTCCTGGCTCAGGGAGTAGAGGGGATTGCAGTAGGACTTTCTACCCGTGTCTTGCCGCATAATTTTGTTGAACTCATCAAGGCTTCTATATCCCTCCTTCAAGGGAAAAATATTCAGCTGATTCCGGACTTTCCCACCGGCGGCATGATCGATCCCAGCAACTACAATAAGGGAAAAAGAGGGGGTAAAGTCAGATGCAGGGCACATATTGAGCAAGTAGATAAAAATACCCTGAAGCTTGCAGACATTCCCTTTGGAACGACGACTTCCAGTCTGATTGACTCAATCATTAAGGCCAATGATAAAGGGAAGATCAAGATCAAGAAGGTAACGGACAATACGGCCCAGCAAATTGAGATTCTGATTGATCTCGCACCGGGGATTTCCCCTGATGTAACCATCGATGCCCTTTATGCCTTCACAGATTGTGAGGTATCGATTTCTCCCAATGCATGTGTAATCATCGACGACAAACCGCATTTCATGACGGTCGATGATATCCTAAAGCGCTCAACCTTCCATACCAAAGACCTCCTCAAGCTGGAGTTGGAAATCAAGTTGGCTGAGTTGAAGGAAAAGCTCCTCTTTGCTTCGCTGGAACAGATTTTCATTGAGAATCGGATTTATCGCGACATAGAAGAATGTGAAACCTGGGAGGCTGTACTGGAAACCATTGACAAAGGCCTAAATCCCTATAAAGCTCAATTTTACCGGGAAATCACTCATGATGATATCATTCGCCTGACAGAAATTCGGATCAAGCGCATTTCCCGTTTTGACTCTTTCAAGGCTGACGAACTGATCAAGAGACTCCAGGAAGACATTCAACAAGTCGAGTATGACCTCGCCCACCTGACAGCGTTTTCCATCGCCTATTTTGAAAACCTCCTGACCACTTACGGAAAAGGGAGAGAGCGTAAGACAGAGATCAAAACATTTGATACTATTCAGGTACGACGAGTAGCTGTAGCAAATGAAAAACTCTACGTTAATCGAAAGGATGGATTTATCGGTTATAGTCTGAAAAAAGATGAGTATATCCGTGACTGTTCAGACATTGATAATATTATTGTCTTTCGGGCAGATGGGAAATACCTCGTTACGCCCATTCAGGAGAAAGCTTTTGTGGGTAAAAACATTATCCATGTAGATGTTTGGAAAAAGGGCAATGAGCGAATGGTGTATCACGCCATTTATCGAGACCCTGCCTCCGGCAAAAATTTCATCAAACGCTTTGCAGTTACTGCCATTACCCGTGATCGGGAATATGACATTACGAAGGGATCAAAAGGATCTCAACTCCTTTATTTCACGGCAAATGCCAATAGTGAATCTGAGGTCGTAACCGTCAATCTCTCTCAGAGCTGTAGAGCAAAAAATAAAGTGTTTGACTTTGATTTTGCAGACCTCGCCATTAAAGGGCGGAGCTCTCAGGGCAATGTTCTGACGAAATATCCGGTCAAAAAAGTAACCCAAAAATCTATCGGAGCAGCAACCCTTGGAGGTCGCAATATTTGGATTGACGAGACAGTCGGTCGATTGAATGCCGATAAACGAGGGAAATACCTCGGTGAGTTTGATACCGAAGACAATATCCTTGTTATCTATAAAGATGGAAATTACGAACTGACCAATTTCGAGCTAACCAATCGCTACGAAATGGATAAAATCCTGCTGGTTGAGAAGTTCGATGCCGAAGCCGTAATCTCAGCGGTTCATTACGACGGCAAGCAAAAAGAATATTTCGCCAAACGATTTAAAATCGAGACGACTACGGTAGATAAAAAATTCAGCTTTATCAGCGATGCCTCAAGCTCGAAGCTTGTCGTCGCATCTACGCATCCTACTGCAAAAATTGCATATAAGGTAGCCAATGGAAGAGCGAAGGAAAATCTGGAGTTGACGATTTCAGAATTTATCGATGTGAAAGGCTGGAAAGCACTCGGCAATCGACTGGATCGGCGCAAGGTTTCAGCTGTCAAGGAAATCGAGCAAAAGCGGGAAGTGCCTGAGACCCTTAAGCCGGGCGACTCGGTAGAGTGGAGTGGAGATGATTTAAAATCAGATAACCAGGCTTCTTTGTTTTGAGAAACCTGGTTATCTGACTTTGCTTTGCCTCTTACGTATAGGGGGATTTAAGCTAGGAATAATTGATCAGCTATATCAATCATTTGCCTGAATCAATTAGTTAAAAAACTCCCGCATCTTCGCAAAGAAGCCTTTTTCTTCCTTGGAGGGGGCAGGCTTAAAGTTGGGAGAGGCCTGCATTTTATTCAGGAATTTTTTCTCTTCTGAAGTCAGTGTTTTAGGCGTCCAAACATTGATATGAACCAGCATATCTCCCGTTCCATATCCATTGATATTGGGCAGGCCTTTGCCACGCAAGCGTACGACTTTGCCAGCCTGCGTACCCGGACTGATTTTGAAACGAGACTGCCCGCTCAGGGTAGGAACTTCGATAGATCGACCTAAAGCAGCATCCGGGAAGGAGATAAACAATTCGTGAATCAGGTTATCCCCATCTCTTTCATAGAGGTCAGAATCTTTTTCCTCGATTTGAATCAACAAATCTCCGGGTGTTCCTCCCCGTAAACCCATATTTCCTTTGCCGCGCACATTGAGGTTCATTCCCTCCTGTACGCCTGCTGGAATTTTAATTGAGATTACATCTTCCTTCCGATCGCGTCCTTTTCCCTCACAGGTATCGCAGTTTTTGGAGATTATTTTCCCTTCGCCCTGACAAGTAGGGCAGGTCGTCACGACGATTTGCTGAAAAAACCCTCCTCCGGCCTGCTGCCTTACTTCTCCCATTCCGTTACAGGTAGGGCAAGTATGAAAAGCTGTTCCGCCATCGGCTCCTGTGCTGCTACAATCATCGCAGCCCACATATCGGTTGATTTTGAGTTTTTTCTCAATCCCAGTTGCGATTTCTTCCAAGCTTAGTTTGATATTGATCCGAAGATCTGACCCACGCTGGCCTCTGCTGCGACGTGAACGTCCTCCTCCACGACCAAAAAAGGAATCAAAGGGACTTCCTCCTTCACCTCCAAAGATATCACTAAAAATATCTTCAAATCCCTGGGCACCACCGCCGGATGCTCCACCTACGCCTGCATGACCAAACCGGTCATAACGAGAACGCTTGTCATCATCACTCAGGACTTCATACGCAGAAGCAGCTTCTTTAAACTTTTCTTCTGCTTCCTTGTCGTCAGGATTTTTATCCGGATGGTATTTCAAGGCCATCTTCCGGTAAGCTTTTTTTAGCTCATCCTTGGAAGCTTGTTTAGAAACCCCCAACACTTCATAATAGTCACGCTGCGCCATATACCTTGATGCTTATTCTCCGATGATCACTTTCGAGAACCGGAGGACTTTATCCTTGAGTTTGTAGCCCTTCTCAACCTCATCTATTACTTTTCCTTTCTTCGCCTCATCGTCGATCGGAATACTTGAAATTACCTCGTGTAAATCAATATCAAATTCTTTTCCGATACTTTCGATAGGTCTCAGGCCGAATTTTTCAAACTGTTTTTTCATACTCTGGTCAACCAACGTAATCCCCTCTTTGATAGCTGCCAGGTTGTCAGTTTTTTCGATCGCTTCGAGCGTTCGTGCAAAGTTATCTAAAATCGGTAACAACTTCAGGAGTAATTCCCCATTCGCAAAACGGATTGAGTCACTCAATTCTTTCTCTTTTCGCTTCCGAAAATTTTGAAATTCTGCCTGGGACCTCAATAATTGGTCCTGGCTAAGTGCCAACTGCTTACGCAATTTCTCCACTTCTGATTCGGGGTTTTCTGCTTCTTCCTTAGCCATATCTACATCTACAAACTCCTCATTATCAAGTACTTCTTCTTCTTTTTTCATATCTACTACTTTCGCTTCTGTATCTTGTGCAAGGTCTTTTTCCAACACTTGATCCTCTTGACTTTGCTCCTTATTCATTTTGTCTTTTGATTTCTTTGCCATATCTCGATAACCTGTTTTTGCTCTTAGTGTTTCAACACAATTTATGCCAATGACAATTTGGCAATTATCATTGGCATAATGGCAAAATCTCCCTATGAAGATTATGCGTTAATCTTAGTTCGTCACTTCCCCTTTCAGATAATCCTGATAAGATATGCGCTTATAAGCTTCCTCTTGTGTATATCCCAAAAACGTCGAGAATTCTTTAGCTTCTCTGTATCCGGGCACATTATATAGCATGGAAAAGTCTGATTCCAAAAATACGGTAGAGGGATAAGACAATTTTCCACTTAGCATTCGGGCAGCCAATTCATGGTAGCCTCTTCTGCCATTCGCGACGTACTTATAGGTTTGGCCTTTGATCGTCACATCTTCTTTCTGTTCTGCGTTGAATTTCACCGCGTGGAAGTTTGCATTCAACATTTCCACGATCTCAGGATTTTCGTACGTTGCCTTGTCCATTCTTTTGCACCAGCCACACCAGTCTGTATATACGTCCACAAGAATTTTTTTTCCATCCTGCTCAGCCAGTGCAGCAGCTTCTTCTATCGTAATCCAATTAACTTTTGCAGGTGCCGGGTCAGTATCCGGCTTCGTAATGAACCCAAAAGAAACAATGAGTCCCAGTACGAGGGCAGAAAATGCCAGAATGTTTCGATTCATGGTATCTATATTATTGGTTGATCTAAGATATCGAATGAGTTGCCAACAAGATAAATCGCATCCTGCTTTCCTGCTTTTTGTTTATCAGCTAGCCGACACGATTCAGCCTCCTTCTTTCAAACGGCGAATCTTTGCCCCTAGTGCATTGAGTCGATGTTCGATATTTTGATAGCCTCTGTCAATCTGTTCGATATTATATATTTTGGAGGTTCCTTCTGCCGATAGCGCAGCGATTAACAGCGCTACTCCCGCACGGATATCCGGGCTTGTCATAGAGATCCCTCGCAAGGATTGTTTACGCTCTAATCCAATCACAGTTGCCCGGTGTGGATCACACAAAATAATCTGAGCCCCCATATCGATCAGCTTATCTACAAAGAAAAGGCGACTTTCAAACATTTTCTGGTGAATCAGGGCAGAACCCTTGCATTGGGTAGCCAATACCAGGACAATACTCAACAAATCCGGCGTAAATCCGGGCCAGGTATGATCTGAAACTGTCAGAATACTTCCGTCGATAAAGGTTTCGATTTCACACAAGTCCTGCTGAGGGACGTAAATATCGTCTCCCTTGATTTGAAGCTTTACGCCCATTCGCCGAAAGATTTCCGGAATAAGGCCAAGATGTTGAACCCCTGCATTTTTGATGGTAATCTCTCCTTGTGTCATCGCCGCCATACCGATGAAACTCCCCACTTCGATCATATCAGAAAGCATGCGGTGGGAAGTACCGCCAAGTGAGTCTACTCCTTCAATGGTCAACAAATTACTCCCGACTCCACTTATTTTCGCACCCATCCGATTGAGCATCTTACACAATTGCTGAAGATAGGGTTCACAAGCTGCATTATAAATGGTGGTAGTACCAGTGGCGAGTGCTGCAGCCATTACCAGATTTGCAGTGCCGGTTACAGAGGCTTCGTCCAGCAGCATATCAATTCCTTTCAGACGGCCTTGAGATGAGACATTGAATACACCTGCTTTTGAGTCATAGGAAAACGATGCTCCTAATTGCTGAAAGCCCCAAAAGTGGGTATCTAATCTCCTCCGGCCAATCTTATCGCCTCCCGGACGACTGATATATGCCCTCCCGTAACGAGCCAGTAAGGGGCCTACTAACATAATGGAACCCCGCAAAGCCCTGGCTTTGGAACGAAAGGTTTCTGTAGAGAGAAAATCAAGGTCAACATTTGCCGCTGTAAAGGTGTAGCTCCCCGGACCATTGGGTACGACTCCTACGCCCATATCACGGAGAATATCAATCAGCCGATTGACATCGACAATGTCGGGTATGTTTTCGATGGTTACGGGCTCTGCTGTCATCAAAACCGCACAAAGGATTTGCAGGGCTTCATTTTTGGCGCCTTGTGGGATAATTTCACCCTTTAGGCGATGCCCACCTTCTACCTCGAAATATTCCATAAAGTTTCAAAAAAATATTGGGGTGAGTGATATGGATTCGGAAGATCAATGATTCTTCCGTTTGCGGTTTTTGCCTCTCCGCTTATTGTTATTGTTGTTATTTTGCTTTTGCGGCTGCGGAAAGAGCCCCTTAAAACTCTGTTTTAAATCGAGATCTTCTCCTGTGATTTTGAGTTTCCCAGCAGAAAGTCCATTCATGTGTTCAGCAATCACGCTTTCCGGAATAGATTCCCGATTAGAACCATGCAGAAACAGCTTCATGGTATTTCCAATCTGATTGAGGTAGGCAGATTTATCCGGGCCTTCTTCCATTGCAGAAGCGGCCTTAATCATCATTTCGACATTGACGCCATATTGACGCAGACGAGGAACCTCCCGATAGTAAGGCATCCGTTCGGGAGCCTTGCCGAGTACCTTTTCTGGCTCGGGCATGGGATAAGGAGCATCTACATCCAGTTCGAAATCACTAATCACAAATAAATGATCCCAGAGTTTTTGCTTATAGTCCGGTTGTTCTTTCACACTTGGGTTCAGGTTACTCATAATCTGAACAATCTCATGAGCGAGTCTGGTCCGCTTATCCCGATCTACTACGGTTTTTGCATACTCGACCATCGACTGCACGTTCCGCCCATATTCACGCAATTTCAATTGCGTATCCGAAATTGTGTATTTCATCAATTCTAATTATTTCTTGTTGAAAATCAACGATGCTTTATTTTCTCCCCTCACATGTTAACCGCAGTGGGAAGCCCATTTATGCAAACCGGCAGAATTGCGTAACCTGTATATAAAAATGCGGAAGAATCAGCACCGAAAGGGTGTGTTTATTCTTACGCAAAGAAGCTAAAAAAGTAACAGAAATCAAATAATCTGTAGTTTTGCATACTTGAGCAACAAGACTCGCTGCCCTTTATTGCTAAAGAAAACCGTCGCTTTTTTGCCAGCTCCGGTTCCTTCTATACTCATCACCTTCCCTTGTCCAAATTTGAGATGCAGCACCTGTAGACCTGCTGCAATTTCTGAGGGGTCGCTCGCCTTAAAATCCACATTGGGCTGGAGGCTCTCTGTCGCCTGCCGGAGAGGTTTCAGTTTTCTGTTTTGAGTAGAAGGGGCTCTCCGCTCGCGGGGTAGGGGCACAGCACTCCTGCCGGGGCGGGTAGTTTGCTGCTGCGGCTTAGCCAGATATTGCTGATCTATTTCGGCTAAGAATCGACTGGGCTCATTAAATTGAATCTGCCCAAAGCGGTATCGGGATTTAGCAAAGGAAAGCGATATTCGCTTTTCGGCCCGGGTTACAGCGACGTAAAACAAGCGACGCTCTTCTTCCAAATCACTCCTCGATTCCAGCGACATGGCATTGGGGAATAGATTTTCTTCCACCCCAACCAAATATACTGATTTAAATTCCAGGCCTTTAGCTGAGTGGATCGTCATCAGGGTCACATAGTCATTGTCATCAATTCGCTCATCCTGATCGGTAAAGAGGGAAATATCTGCGAGGAAGCTTTCGAGGCTTACTTCATCAATATCCGGATCTTCGACAAATGCCTGGGAAGCATTCAGCAATTCCTGCACATTCTCCCACCTCCCCAATCCTTCTATGGTATTTTCAGAATGTAGATCCTTCAAAATACCTGACTGCTTGGCAATGTGTCCTGCAGATTCATGTGCCGTATGTCCTTTTGCAAAGATGCCATAACTCTTAATCATCATGACAAAATCTTTGATCGAAGTCCTGGCACGACCTCCCAATCCAGATTGGTCGACATCTACCAGCGCTTCCCAAAAAGTCCTGTTGGTCGCATCAGCGAAAACGACCATTTTATCAAGGCTGGTCTTTCCGATGCCTCGTGCCGGATAATTAATTACCCGCCGCAGTGCCTGCTCATCCTGGGGATTGACCGCCAACCGGAGATAGGCGACCACATCTTTGACTTCTTTCCGCTGATAAAAGGACAGGCCACCAAATACTTTGTATTTGATTCCTGCTCTCCGCAATTCATCCTCCATCGCACGAGATTGTGCATTGGTCCGATATAAGATCGCAAAGTCCCGGTTAAAAAAGTTGAGCATTTGCTTTTGCTCACGTATAGAACCGGTTACATATTTCGCTTCTTCCTTTTCGCTTGGCGTCTGCGTAATTTGGATCAGTTCTCCGGGTTCATTTTCCGTAAAAATATTCTTCTTGATCTGGTCCCGGTTGCGCGCAATAATTGAGTTTGCCGCATTGACGATATTCTGCGTGGATCGATAATTTTGCTCCAGCTTGAAGATTTTCAGGTCGGGATACGCTTTTTGCAGGTTCAGGATATTCGCAATATTCGCTCCCCGGAAGGCATAGATACTCTGGGCATCATCTCCCACCACACAAATATTGTGGTGGGCATCCGACAGCATTTTTGTCAGCGTATATTGCGCATGGTTGGTATCCTGGTACTCATCGACCATGATATACTTGAAGCGATGTTGGTATCGATACAGGATATCCGGCTGAGCGCGAAAGAGTTGAATCGGCTTAATCAACAAATCATCGAAGTCCATCGCATTTGCCTTGAAGCAACGCTCTACATACAGTTGGTAGATTTTAGCGACTTTTTGGTTAAAGTCATCCACCGCATATTCTGCAAATTCTTTAGGAGAAATCAACTTATTCTTGGCACCACTGATGGTATGCGCAATCACTTTGGGCTTAAATACTTTATCATCGATCTGGTTTTCCTTCAGCAGGGTTCGAATCAGCTTTTGGGAATCATCACTGTCATAGATGGTATATGCACTCGTATATCCGATTCGCTCTGCTTCCGTTCGCAATAAGCGAGAGAAAATAGAGTGGAAAGTCCCCATGACAATGCTTCTCGCTTCTACTCCCACCAATTTCGAAATACGACTCTTCATCTCCTTGGCGGCCTTGTTGGTAAAGGTAAGTGCCAGGAGTTCTTGCGGGTCTGCGAGTCCTTGCGAGAGGATAAAGGCCAACCGGTAGGTGAGAACGCGCGTTTTACCACTACCAGCCCCTGCAATTACCAGATGGGGGCCATCGAGACTCGTTACGGCCTCGCGTTGCGCTTCGTTAAGATCATTGAGAAATTCCACACACTAAAGGTAGGGAAAAGGCGGCAAAATCCCCGAGTGAAAGGGTATATCTTTTTTACCTGCTCAGCTACTATTTTTCGTATATTTGATTAGTATAAAATAGGAGTAAAGGACATCCCCTATGAATTTGGTAATTAAAAGTAAGTTTCTGGATCGCTTGAGCGATGAAGAGTTTCATCTATTTTGTCAGGAACAGCGAGAATTGAGAATCGAGCGAAACGCCGATGGCGCAATCATATTTATGGCACCTGCATTTTCAGAAACCGGAAGAATCAATAGCGAAATCAATCGCCAGCTTGCTAACTGGAACCATCAGACAAAATCAGGATGGGTTTATGATTCTTCGGCGGGTTTTACCCTACCCAATTCTGCAGTTCGTTCCCCTGATGCTTCCTGGATCTCCAATGCCCGGTTTGAGTCCCTCTCTGATAAGGACAAAACAGGATTTATGAAACTCTGCCCGGATTTTGTATTAGAACTCAAATCCTCAACCGATTCCCTCTCGGCCCTGCAGACCAAGATGCTTGAATACATCGAAAACGGAGCACAACTGGCTTGGCTCATCGACCCGGAATCAGCCACTGCATACCGCTATCGACCAGATGAAAATCATGACACAGTTAGCGGCTTTGACCAAGTGCTATCAGGTGAACCTATTTTAAAAGGCTTTGAGTTAGATTTGGCCACTTTGTTAAGATAGTTCAATCCTCCTATCGTTAATGGAATAGCAGGCCCGCCCCTAACAAGTGTGGGCCAGAATAATTGCTGGATACGATTGTCTCTTCCCATATCGTTTACCAGACCATATCCAAAAATGCGATTTCCTATGAAATTGAATTCCTGTTTAATTACCGTTTGCCTCTTCTTAGCCCTAATAAGCACCTCCTGCAAAAATACAGAGCCGCCCATTCCTACCGATAAAGATTTCAAACAGGAAATGCGAACCTTTGTCGAAGGACTGAGCGCCTATGGTAAAAATATTCGGCCCGGCTTTGTGGTTATTCCCCAAAACGGGCAAGAGCTTGTCAGCAAGACTGGCGACGAAAATGGCAGTCCTGATCAGGATTACCTGAGTGCAATTGACGGTATCGGCCGCGAAGATTTGTATTACGGCTATAACTCGGATGATAAGGCCACGCCTGCCGATGAGCGATCTTATATCACGTCTTTTCTGGATTTGGCAAAATCAGCCGGTATCAGCATCCTCGTAACGGACTATTGCAGCACACCTGCCAAAATGGAGGATTCCTATCAGCAAAATGAAGCCAATGGCTATATTTCTTTTGCAGCGGATCATCGGGAACTGGACAATATTCCGACCCTTCCCGCTACGCCCCACAATGAAAACAGTGACGACATCACTCAACTGTCTCAGGCCCGTAATTTCCTGTACCTGATCAATCCCGGCAATTTTGGATCACGGGAGGATTTTGTGACGGCTGTCAGCACGACCAACTACGATGTGATCCTGATGGATCTCTTTTATGATGACCTGGCTTTTATCCCGGATCAAATCGAGGCCCTTCAAACCAAGTCCAATGGCGGCAAGCGACTCGTAATCGCCTATATGAGCATCGGCGAAGCAGAAGATTACCGCTACTATTGGAACAGCGACTGGACAAACAATCCACCTGCCTGGATGTATGCCGAAAACAAAGATTGGAAAGGCAATTTCAAGGTTGGCTACTGGGA
>CAYGTH010000006.1:42714-43998 GCA_964352745.1 uncultured Bacteroidia bacterium | reverse complement strand
GGAACAGGAGCCTGCCCCGCACTCGATGCGGGGGCGGCGTGTGTGGCTGGTATTGGCGATTTTTGCCCCACTTTTTTTAAAAAAGTGGGAAGAAAGTAAAACTAAAAATGGCTTAGAACTTTGTTCCCAATGCACTAGCCTTTCAGCTTAATGACCTCGCGCTGGATCTCCATCACAATGGCGGAAATCCGTTCGAGGGAAAGATCAGGATCAGGAAAATCAGCACTGATATACATTTTAGCTTTCCAAACCTCTCTGACATCTTCCAGTGCAATGTTATAAGTGGAGTATGCGGCATTGTCAGAACGCATGGACAGCATGCGCGTGCCATCATCTAGGGCATGGTTGTAAACCCGTTTGTAAACAACGCCTTCAGTCTGGGAGGTTACAATGTAGGTTTGCCCATCTTTGAGTTCGCGCCAATCCTGCAGGTATTCTCCAATAATAATAGTACCGGACTTGAGGGGGAGCATCGAATCTCCAGCAATCTCAAAAGCACGAAACGTACCCGAACCCAGCATGGGAAGCTGGAACTTGGGAAGTTCTTCTATGTATTCCGGATCAGCATAGCCATTGAGGTACCCTGCTGCTGCTTTTTCTTGTATGAGTTCAATATTCTCACGACCTTCTGCGTCAAGGGTGATGGGCAAGACCCTAAGCTTGCGCCCGCTGATATCAGGCTTGCTTTGGCTGTGGTTGTTGCGTAACTCATCCAACTCCTCGTAGGTAAGGGTGGTGAGGTCCTCTTTTATCAGTAAATCGATCGAAACCTGAAAGAAATTGGATATATTTTCCAGGGTATCATACCGGGGGGTAGCCCGACATTCCTCGTAGGCACCTATGGAAGATCGTCGAATCTGGAGGTGATTGGCAAGCTCCTGTTGCGTCAGGCCTTTGTGTTTACGCAAAAACTTCAGGTTTTTGCCGATAGTCATGTTGTCCTTGTTTTCCCCCATGGCTAGATCGGATAGGCGCACTAAACCACTTAGTACGTGTTGTTGATTTTTAGCAAAATATGAATTACCAGCTGAAAAAACTAATTTTTTAGGGGAAGAATATCAAAATGCTTCTTTTATTGACGGAAAAGCCAAAAAAGTTTGCAGGCATTTGCTCATTTATTCCCGCAGAACTTTGTATTTTTGCTCAAAAACAGGCATTGCTTAATCTAGAAAATATAGGAATCGAATTTGGTGGGCGCTGGTTGATGCGAGAAGTCGCATATCAGTTTTTACCGGGAGAGCGTATCGGCCTTATTGGGCGTAACGGTGCGGGAAAATCTACCTT